>JAIPIM010000213.1 GCA_021734725.1 Minisyncoccota bacterium
AGGCGACACAATCACCGAGGTCTGCAGTCCGCTGACCGGACGCGCCGTAAGCATCAACCGCGACGGTTTGGACAATCCCGACCTGATCCATGTCGCGCCGTACGATCACTGGATTTTCGAAATGGAATTCGATGAAGAGCCGGAGCTGGAATTGCTGCTTGACTGCAAACGGTACACGGCACACTGTGAAACTCTCAACTGAGGTGAGGAAACACACGAATTCAGACGCTCAGACAATGCACGCAAAATTGTTCCGTTCATTCAACACACTGTTCTTCGGCTTCGCAATGGTTCTGCTGGCTGCGTTGTATGAAAGCCGGAGTATCATCGCAATCTTTGGCAAGCCTTCGCAAATTATTATGATACCGGTGACCGTAGTTGCCGCCGCAGCCTTTCTTGTCCCGTCTGCAGCTGTATCCTCGGTCCGATGGCAGGTGACTGTATTACGACTGCGTTATGCGGGGCTTGCCATGGTCGGCCTCGGGCCATTCTACTCATGGCACCTGCGAAGCTATGGCAACCTCTACTTAACGGCCAACGGGGGGCTCGCATTACTGTCTGCCGTCTGGTTTCTGCTCGAACTCACGATCTTATTGGAAATCCTTTTCAAAAATGTGCAAAACCCCCAGCTGGCCGCCCTGTCGGTACGTACGCATCAAGCCACAAGCTTCGTGCTTTTCGCACCAATCCTCACGATCTACTTCTTTCTGCTCGGCAAAATGTGGCAAGACAACTTGCTGACAGTCCATTCACTGCACTATGTCTGGCACGACATCCCGACCACCATTCGGGCGTTCATCCGTGTCGCGGTTGTCGTCCCGCTGGCAGGCGCACTGCTTTTGACATGGCAAGCCCATCGTGCAGCCGCCCGCCTTGACTGACGCGCCATTTGTTGACAGTTAAGCTAAGCTGGACGCCGTGCCAAAAGGTCTCGGCCCCATGTTTGTGGCTATCTCGGATGAGATTTCGCTCGTTTGGCGGGAATCGCCAGCCGCATTCCTTGCCATGCGAAAATCGCAGAGTATTGTCTTTTCGTCACAGCCCCCCTGAAAACGGATCTTGGAGACATCATGGCCCCACATACACAACTGATTGTCGCACTGGACCTGGACAGCCTGAACGATGCGCGCAAGCTTGTGACGGATCTCGGTGATAGCGTGACCTGGTACAAGGTGGGTAAACAGCTGTTCACGCGCTACGGCCCGCACGCTGTGACTGCTCTCAAAGACATGGGCAAGAAAGTCTTTCTCGACCTCAAGTTTCACGACATCCCCAATACTGTCGCCCAGGCCGTACGGTCAGCGGCCAGTTTGGGTGCGGATATGACCAATGTGCATGCAGGCGGTGGCCCCGCCATGTTGCGGGCAGCCGCCGAATCGGCACAGGATTGCGAGTTAATACTCGTTGCAGTGACGGTGCTGACCAGTATGGACACCGATGAACTCCATAGCGTCGGCGTGACAGTTTCACCCGAAAAACAGGTCCTGCGACTGGCAAGGCTAGCGCAGAATCAGGGCGTTCACGGTGTTGTATGTTCGGGCCATGAAATCGCGCCTCTGCGCCAGGCATGTGGTGACCGCTTCGTGCTCGTAGTTCCCGGCATCCGTCCGGCTACCAGTCAACACGGTGATCAAAAACGGGTGATGACACCCGCGGACGCAGCACGTGCCGGTGCCGATTATATCGTGGTAGGACGCCCCATTCGGGCGGCCGCGGACCCCGTTGCCGCGGCACACGCGGTTGCGGCAGAGTTGACATAGAGCCTCCTTCTAATATAAGACGAAGAAGAAAGATAAAGGACACCAAGCAACCGGGAACGCCGCCTGACAGGATGCGGAGAACTGAGAGCGCGCGGTCCGGTTCTTTGTCTAGGCCGTGCGCGAAGACGATCCGCGCGGGCTGACGCGAAGATACGCTTGTGGGGTCACAGAAAGATGCCAACGCATGAACTTGACCTGATGCATGGCTCGGTCCCCTACACCATCCGGCGGAGCAACCGCGCCAAACGATTGCGCATAACGTTGGACGAAAGCCAGGGTTTAATTCTGGTTCTTCCACGGGGAATATCCGAACAGGAAGGCCAAAAGTTTCTGGCGGAAAAACGAGATTGGATTCAGCGAACCCTGGCGCGTCTGGATCGTCAGAAGATCCATCGCGCCGACCTCTTGAAGCCGCCGGCAAGGGTCCCCTTCCACGGTCGGGACGTGCCGGTGACGACCAGACTCGGCGGAGACATGTCCGCGGTGCATTGGACCGGCAAAGAACTTCTTCTGTTCGTGCCTGACCCGCGGCACGGCCGCCCTGTTCTTGCTAACTGGTTCCGACGGCGCGCAACGCACTTCATACCCGAAAAAGTCAAGGAGTTGATGAGCGAAGACAGTCCCCTGCCCGCTTCTTGCAGATCCGCCCTCGGGAGTGTCCAGCGCATTCAGGTACGAAATCAGAAGACGCGGTGGGGGTCATGCTCGGCACGTGGCACTCTCAGTTTCAACTGGCGGTTGATACTTACCCCCGACGCGGTGGTTGAATACATTATCCTGCATGAAATGATACACCTGACCCACCCGCATCATCAGGGAGCTTTCTGGAAGGCAGTTCTGCAAGCCTGCCCTTCGGCACGAAAACACACACAGTGGTTGCGCACCGAGGGGGCAACCTTGATGCGTGCATGGCCGCCCGACCTGTGCTTGACGTAAGCCTGAATCCGTGAATGTTCCGTATAGTTCGTTCTCTGGTCCTACGGAAAGCATTCTTTGTAAATCAACTGTCGGGCAGGGCCACTTTGTGACCCTTCCTGTCGACATTCACGAGGGCCACACACGTTGTGAAGACGGTATGCTCCTCCTCTTTGGCACCTGCCGCCTGGGCATACACTTCCACTCGGTACATCACCGACGTCGTTCCCCTTTTTTCCTGTCTGCAGTTGAAGCGCAGGATCGTGCCGTTGCCGACCTGGTGCTGGAAGGCCACTTGATCCATTGCCCGGGTGACAAAAGTGCACCCGGGTTGTTCCCGAGTGGCGGCCAGCCAGGCGAACTCATCGACCCACTTCAACATTTGTCCGCCGAATAAATAGCCAAAGTGATTGAGGTGTTCCGTACGCACGAGCGTATACGTATCCATGCGGACCTCCTTCATACCGTCAATAGACTCTTGCACATTAGACGCCATGCAAAAAGATATCGCATGGCTCCCAGTTAGCCGTTTTGCGCGACTGATCTATACTGCATACACAGTAGGTATGCATTACATTACTGCAAAAAAGTTTCAGTAAAAAAACTGTCCTGCGTGATGTCAATGCTGATTCCGAACACAATTTTGCGCTTATGCAAAGGAAAGGTCTCATGCCCCCAGCCACCATCCTAATCAGTGGCGGACTCGATTCAACCGTGCTTCTGCATTATGTCGCCAAGCGACTGCATCGTGCCCCACTTTATTCGCTATCGTTCAATTATGCCCAGCGTCATGTACGCGAACCCGAAATGGCGGCTTGGCAATCCGAGCATGTTGCGGAAGTGAAAGAGCATCATATCATCGATCTAACGATGTTTGAGGAGGTAATTGGCGGAGCATCTTCTCTCGTGGCGGGAGGAGAGCGTGTACCGTCTTTGAACGAATTAAAAGAAACCGAGCACGACCAACCACCAACCTATGTTCCCAACCGCAACATGATCCTTCTGTCACTGGCCGCTGCCTTTGCTGAATCCCGTGACTGCGACACGGTCTACTACGGTGCACAGGCCCAGGACATGTACGGTTACTGGGACTGCACCTCCGAGTTCATAGAGCGCATGAACCGGGTCTTGTCACTTAATCGTCGTACCCCTGTGAAGGTTGCAGCTCCTTTTGTGAACAAGAGCAAAGCCGAAGAAATCAGTCTAGGTCATGATTTGGGAGTGGATTTCGCCCATACCTGGTCCTGTTACCGGGGGAAAAACGTTCCGTGCGGGGAGTGCCCCACCTGCGTCGAACGCCGAACGGCGTTCGAGAAGGCCGGATTCATAGACCCGCTTGCCCGCAACTCCTGGGATGAGACTTCATAACTGGCGTGTTCGGACTCACAGAGTGACTGTCTATGGACTATGCCGACACGGGTCCGGTCGACGTCGCGATACCGGTTCATTGACCTCGATCGCCAGTCCTGCTTTCTTCATCTTGGTCGGGGCGAATCGCCTCGTCAACCAACATCACCGGAATGTCTTCCCGTATGGGATAATGCCGGCCGCATTGATCACACACCACGTATTTTTCATCCTCTGACAGACGCACGGGCGGCCGATCTTCGCACGCGGGGCAGGCCAAAATATCAAGAAGCTCTTTGCTGATCATCGCAGGTTATCTCCATTGCTAATGCCACCTCATGTCACGCTCAAGATAACACAGGCCCCTCGAAAAGGCAAGAGTGGTTGACACACCCTGAAAAACTGCTTTATTACAGGCACCCGGAAATGGCTCTGCTATCCTGCAGTTTAACGTTCGCCGCAATTGTCGTGGTAGCGTGGTAGAAGGAACACCCGCATGCGCATTCTCTACATTGACATCGACACACTTCGTCCGGATCACCTGGGTTGTTATGGGTACCACAGAAATACATCGCCCAACATTGACCGTCTTGCCATGGAAGGCGTGCGATTTGACAACTGCTACGTATCCGACTCCCCCTGCCTGCCCTCGCGCGCTGCCTTATACTCCGGCAAGTGCGGTATCCGCAACGGCGCCATCAATCATGGAGGAGCAGCGGCGGACCCCGTCATTGAGTCCGCCACACGTGGCTTTAAGACGCTGGAAGACAACTTCGTTGTGAGACTGAGAGAAGCCGGGATGTATCCGGTAACGGTAAGCCCATTCGGCGAGCGACACTCCTCTTTTTGGTTCTACAATGGCTTCCGTGAAATGTACAACCCCGGACGAAGCGGTGCTGAAACGGCTGATGAAGTCATCCCCGCGGCGCTGGAATGGCTGGACCGCAAAGGGACTACCGCGAATTGGTATCTGCATGTCAACGTATGGGATCCGCATACGCCCTACCGAGTTCCGAAAAACATACCCAATCCTTTTGAGAACGAACCGCCACCGGGCTGGATGACGGAGGAAATCCGCCGGACCACGTGGGATACATACGGCCCCGGGTCCGCACAGGAACCAGGTGGCGATTTTTTGGGCACACACACAGCTGAACAAATGGGTGCAGCCAAGCAGATTGATTCCATGGCTGCCTACAAGAGCTGGATTGACGGATATGACCATGGCATCCACTACGCCGATCAACATGTCGGTCAGTTACTGGCCAAGCTGGAGCAGCTTAACGTCCTGCACGACACAATGATTATTGTCAGTTCCGATCACGGCGAGAATTTCGGTGAACTGGCTGTGTACGGGGACCATCAGACCGCGGATCATATCACAAACCGCGTTCCTCTAATTATCCGTCATCCCAAGGGATTGGGCGGACGTGGACGAGTTGACCGCGCACTCCATTACCAGTTCGATTTCGCGGCCACGGTACTGGACATGCTTGGCCAGGACAGTCCGGAATCTTGGGACGCTGAATCGTTCTTACGGTCCTTAGAGTGTGAACGCGAAGGGGGACGGAATTTCCTGGTTGTATCTAATTGTGCATGGTCCTGTCAGAGAGCAGTCCGGTGGGACCGGTATATTCTCATTCGCACATACCATTCAGGCCTGCATAACTGGCCGGACGTCATGCTCTTCGATGTGGAAAACGATCCTCATGAGCTAACCAATCTTGCCAGTGAGCGACCGGAACTCGTCCATCAAGGACTCGCGAAACTCGAATCTTGGGTCACGGATGAAATGCGGCGGTCAACAGAGGCGGTAGATCCCTTGTGGGCGGTAATGCGTGAAGGGGGGCCCTTCCATGCCAACTTCGGGAGCCCATCCTATGCGACATACAGCCAACGCTTGCGGGACACAGGAAGGGAGCAATATGCCGATGACCTTGAGCAACGCCGCAATCGCCTCATGTTCAAGCCCTGAATCGGACCGGAGAATAATGTTCGATGAATTCTCTTTTCTCGTTCAGGTGTTCAGAATGCGGGATAAGTCGGCCCCGTGTAGCGTTCGAGAAGAGAAAGGAAATCGTCGGAAGTGCAAGGTTTCATGAAGTAATCCGTTGCACCCAGGTCCTGCGCTTTCTGAATCGCGGCAATATCCCGGCGCGCTGTCAGCATCACCACGGGCACGTGTCGCGTTGCGGTATTTTTCTTCAATTCCTCAAGAGCCCAGAAACCGTCTTCGTCCGGCATTGAAATGTCCAAAAGGATAAGATCCGGTTTCTTGGCATTTGCCTCTGTGAGCCCGGAGCGCCCGTCGCTCGCTCCGGCAACGTCATACCCTCGTGCCTCAAGACGCATTGAAAGCATTTCTACAAATTCACTGTCATCATCAATAAGCAACAAACGTTTTCTCACTTCTCAATCCTCCATCGGTCAATCCTGAATTGCTGTATCAATTGCTGAATGGTGCAAGCCTTGCCTCAGCCTTGTCAAGCAAAATGCCCGCTTCCGTGCCGTCATTTGGACAAACAGCTTTCCCGAACTCAACACAAATATCCGTGCCATTGTGGTTGTCGTCTACGAACCGGTCAATTTGATCTTTCCACCGGGACAGTAACAAAGGCGCCGAATTTGCGTGGACATTGGCTACAATGACAAGCTGATTGTGCCCATGCCTACGGACCAGATCTGTCGTGCGTACGGCAAGTCCAGATGTCGCCAACTCCGATACCAGCCGGTCGGGCAACGTATCTCCGGCGCGGGCAACACCCTCGTCGTTCGTTCCGCCGCGCAAGCGGATGAGGCAAAGAAGGAACGATTCGCCCTGCTCCTCCGCTGCAAGCTTACGATTGATCTCGTCGTTGAGCACTTGAAACGGGGTGAACGTTGGCACTGTGAACGTGAAGGTGGATCCCTGATCCGGCTCGCTTTCGACCTGCATGCAGCCGCCATGCAATTCCACGATGCTCTTGCTGATGCTCAAACCGAGGCCGGACCCTTTCTGCCTTGTC
>JAIPIM010000214.1 GCA_021734725.1 Minisyncoccota bacterium
GATGAGTCAGAATTGTGGGCAGCTCACGTCCATGGATGAAGAGTCTCTGAGCATTGTTATCGGTACTTGTCGGGAAGGGTTCGGAACGAAAGGCATGGCGCGCTTGGTGCGGCGGCTGGCCGAATCGGATGAAGGTAACTGCGCAGAGTTCCTTCTGATGGGTACCGTTGAGGAGATTCCTGAGTCCGAGGACCGCCTGGCCTTGCTCGAACAACTTGAGTTTACGGACGGCCAATCCCGCCTTAAGGGGCGCGTTTCCCAGCTTGTGGGCGAGATCAAGACATCCCTGGGGGAGTTTAGGCAGGCATCCGAGCACCTTCGACGGGCACGCGAGCTGCAGCCGGCCGACCCGCGCGTCTGGAACAGTCTCGCAAACCTGACGTTAGACTCCCAAGGGGATCCACTGAAGGCACGGGAATACGCTAAAAAGGCCGTGGCACTTTCAGAGGATGCTGAGGCACGGGTGCGCGGAGCCTGTCTAATGACGTTGGGGAGGGTTCTCCAGCGTATGGGGCTGACATATCCGGCGCGGACCAACTTCGCGAGAAGCGTAGCGGTCTATGAAACAGCGGAAAATCGGTTGCATCTGGGCAGCATTCTTCTAGCGCGGGAGGTTCGGGATCCCAACGCGGCTGTGGAGCTGAAACGTGCTGAGACATTGGCGGTGCTCGCGAATAAGGAGGATGTGTTGCAAGAGGTAAGGCGTCTGTTGGCATCCATGGACAGTGCTGGCTCCGAAGGTGGCAAAGAGGCCGCGGCCGGTGACTCGATGCCTCAGTGACCCGCGGAGTTGTTGCCTCGCGTTAATGAATGGTAGTTATGAGGACACCCCAATGACAAGAATTGCGAAAAACGACATTTCGCAATTCTCTAGGAAACGGAGGTTTTGCCCCCCACAAACGCCTGAATAACGTGAAGCCGGCTCGTCCGGATGGATTGGCAGAACTCTGTTTCGGCGCTCAGCATATCTTCCACGCTTGTTTCCAGGTCGCGTCTCCGATTGAGGAACCGGCGGGCATGGCCTGCCAGGGCGGACAGATCACTGAGCGTATCAGCATCCTGCATTGCCTCAAACTGCTGGTCTCCAAGCAGCCGCCTCAGGTTATCAACATGCAGGGTACGCATCAGGTGCCGGTACCGCTTTGTAAGTTCCTTTCCCAGCATTTCCGATTCGCGATAACTGGCGTAATTGACAGCCAGTTCCGAGACCGTTTTTTCTCGTTGTTCGACTGAATCAAAATGCTTGGTTAGCAGGTCAAGCTGGTTGGCAAGCCGCTGAAAGAGCACGTCATCGCCCAGGCAGAATCGTCGGATCGTGTCAAGCGGTGCGCTGTCATGCTTCAGGTTTTCGATCAACAGTCGTCGAATGATAGTGGCTGCCTGTTCTTCCAGTTTTTCTCGCCACTCGGCAAGTTCGCGTTGTGAGATTCCCAGCAGAGCGAGGGCAAATCTGTAGGGTCCCGCCGGCATCCCGAGCATCAGATCAGCCTGGACGAGGATCGGCAGGAATAATTGTTCGATGCAGACAAGTTCACGTGTCGCGGCATTTCGCCTGCGTTCTTTGCGCTGAGAGTTTGTTTCCCGTGGGAGACCGCGCGTGATGCTCATAAAGGAGTCGATACGATTTCCCACTTCGGTAACTGCTGTGTCGAGCCAGTGATGACAGGCAGTGTCCGTGTGCCGCCTCTTTTCCATGAGCAACCGCAAGTGCATCAGGCAGCTTTGACGGCCTGTTGCTGAGCCACGCCATGCCCGCAGACCCGCAAGTCGCAAAACGGCATCTGCTTCCTGAGTAACAGCGGGCCAGAGGCGCTGGACATTTATGTTGTTACTCCATTCACGTGCCCAGCGCAGTGCTTCCTCCGGGAGAGTGTTCTGGCACCGCCAGGTGCGCAGAAGATCTCGGACCACATCCACGTCCAGCGTTCCGCGTTTTGACCGCAGGTATGCAAACTCCCATTGAAAAGCGTTCAGGCAGTCGATTCGATGAAGAACATTGAACGCAACCTCCAAGACCGAGGATGTTTGTCGATGGCGTTCGGTTACGGCATCCACGGCATCCAACGTTCCTTCCGGGATCCCCGACCGATTCATGATTCTCAGCCATTCGAGAGCACTGAAGGAATAGGGACGCACCAGAGCAAAGCCTTCTGAAGCATCGGTTTCGGACGTCGCCGCGTGAGTGATCTCGCCATGTTCCGCCAATCGTCGGCAGGCATGCTCAACATACTCATGGAATTCCCCCATAATTGTATATTCGGCTGTTTTGATCCGGCTGTTGAGGTATGTTTCAATCAATTGTTCGGTCAGTTCGGCGAAATCCGGGAAACAGGAGGGTTGTACTTCATGCGATAACCGGTATAATTTTCCAGTGTGCGGAACAGCCTCGTACGGGTTGAGTTCCAACAGTGTCACGAACTCAGTTCGCAGTTGTTCATACTTGGCGCATTCAGTCATGAAAAGGGCAAACTCCTGCGTTTAACTAACGCTGTGCCATTGACACAGAGCATTGAAGTAATATCTTACAAATTTTCCGATCATCTGTCAACCAACGATAGAACCTTGAGAAGTGGATCGCTGATAATTATGACTACATTTGTTCCTAAAGAGACAGAGATTGAGCGCAAATGGTTGCTTGTTGACGCAGAAGACCAAGTGCTCGGTCGGCTGGCCGTTAAGATAGCCGATATCTTGCGGGGTAAAACAAAGCCGCAATACACGCCGCACTTGGACTGTGGTGACTATGTAATTGTTATTAATGCAGCCAAAGTTTGTTTGACGGGGCGCAAGGAAACCAACAAGATCTATCAGAAGTTCACCGGTCACATGGGTGGGCAGACTGAAATGACAGCCGCGGAGGTTCGGGCAAAGGATCCCGAGCGTATGATTCGCAACGCTGTGTGGGGAATGCTTCCCAAGGGTAAGCTTGGGCGACAGCAGTTCCGTAAGCTGAAGGTGTATGCGGGAAGCCAGCATAGCCATGAAGCTCAACAGCCTGAAGAAGTGAAACTTTAGAAGAAAGCCACGTGGAAAACGTGCTTGCTTAATGCGGAGGCTAGTGCAGTATGGCAAAAGCGAAGGCGAAAGAACAGTACTGGGCGACAGGGCGTCGCAAGCGTGCGGTTGCGCGAGTGCAGTTATGTCCGGGCAACGGTAAACTGATGGTGAACAAGCGTGACTTTGAAAGCTACTTTCCAACGGACGCGGTCCGTGGTTATGTCACGCAGCCGCTTATGATTACCGGGGCAACGGAGTCCTATAACATCAATGCCAATATTAATGGTGGCGGTAGCATTGGACAGGCAGGAGCTCTGCGTCACGGGATTGCCCGGGCGCTGGTGGCGGCCAACCCTGATCTTCGTTCGGTTTTGAAAGAAAGCGGGATGTTAACGCGCGATTCACGTAAGAAAGAGCGCAAGAAGTACGGTCAACCCGGCGCTCGGAAAAAGTTCCAGTTCTCGAAGCGCTAAGACGGACTATTCGCGAGATGTTTACGGAAAGCCCGCGCCGACGGCATATGTTACGGCGCGGGCTTTTTTCTGTATTGGACAACGGCAAGAATCGGAAGCCGCGAAAGCATTGGCCGCGAACTTTTTCGCGCAGGCCGATTCCATGCAATCCAGGTGGAGGACTATAACGATGAAAACGCTGGGCGTGGCAATAGTTGGCGCCTCGGGGTATTCAGGCGAAGAGTTGGTACGCTTGCTTCTTCAGCATCCGAGGATTTCTATTGAGTGTATTACATCTCGAACATATGCTGGTCAGGCATTAGGTTCGGTGTTCCCGCGTTTTGCGGATACAATTTTACACTTTTCACAGCCGGATGTGAAGCAGATTGCGGATGTTGCCGACGTGGCTTTTCTGGCGTTACCCCATGGTCTGGCCGCGGAGTTTGCGGTACCGCTTCTCGAGGCCGGTGTGAAAGTGATTGATATCAGTGCCGACTTTCGTCTGCGGGATACCGCCCAATACGAGAAATATTACGGTCAACCGCATCCTGCGCCTGATTTGTTGAAGAACGCTGTGTATGGGTTGCCGGAGCGTTATCGTGACCGCATATGTGGAGCCAGGCTGGTGGCTTGTCCCGGCTGTTATCCCACCAGTGTGATTTTGCCGGTGGCCCCGCTATTGTCCGCTCACGTACTTTCTCCGCACAGTCTCGCTGTGGCGAGCCTCAGTGGGGTGACCGGAGCCGGACGGAAAGTCGATGTGGCTTACATTTTTCCGGAATGCAACGAAAGCGTTCGGCCGTATGCGGTGACCGGGCATCGGCATCTTCCGGAGATCGAGCAGGAACTGAGTGAGGCAGCCGGCAGTCCGCTGCGCCTCAACTTTGTACCGCACCTGGTACCGGTGAACAGAGGGATTCATTCCACAATATTTGCGGACCCGCAGGTCGGCGATATCACTCAGGAGGCCTTAACGCAGGTCCTGCATGCAGCCTATGACGCGGAGCCTTTTGTGCGTGTGTTGCCGGAACGGGAGGTTGCTGACACAAAGCACGTTACGCATACCAATACCGCGGAGGTGGGGGCTGTGCTGGACGAT
Organism: Minisyncoccota bacterium; assembly: GCA_021734725.1. Taxonomy (GTDB): domain Bacteria; phylum Verrucomicrobiota; class Lentisphaeria; order Oligosphaerales; family MVZH01; genus JAIPIM01. The sequence continues at coordinate 4,549 of JAIPIM010000214.1, forward strand.
CATACCGGTCGCGTCATCCTCAGCAGCGCCATTGACAATCTCACCAAAGGTGCGTCCGGCCAGGCCGTGCAATGCATGAATATCATGTACGGCTTCGACGAAACCCTTGGCATATTGCCGAACACCCAGACCGTTATCGGTTCATCACATTGACCAACCGCCGAATAAACAGCGGGGATCCCTGTCCGCTTATTGCGTTGTTGGTGTCTTGTCATTATTTTAATTGTGTTGATTATTGGCAGACGCGCTAACTCAGGAATGGAGAGTGATTGATGGCCGATGCGCCCAAGCGGACTATTCTTGTAACTGGCGGGGCGGGCTTCATTGGTTCCAACTTCGTCCGGTTTATACTTAAGCGTGTCCAGGACGTTCGCGTTGTGAACTTGGATGCGCTCACGTATTCCGGGAATTTAGCAAATCTGTCCGATGTTCTGAGTGTTCCGAGGCATACGTTTGTCAAGGGCAGCATAAATGACGCGCACTTGATTGCCGATCTTATTGATGCCCATGCCGTTGAAGGCATCATTAACTTTGCGGCGGAAAGCCATGTCGATCGTTCTATTGACAGTCCGGCAATATTCGTGGAAACGAATGTAGCAGGGACCCAGGCATTATTGGCCGCTGCACATGAGGCGCGGGTTTCGCGCTTTGTTCAGATATCGACCGATGAAGTGTACGGGTCACTGGGGCCCGAAGGCATGTTTCGGGAAGACACGCCTGTGCAGCCCAACTCACCCTACAGTGCAAGTAAAGCGGCGGCCGACCATTTTGTGCATGCCTATCGTCACACGTACGGCCTAAACACAATTGTAACGCGCTGCTCGAACAACTATGGCCCCTACCAGTTCCCCGAGAAAATGATCCCGCTGATGATACATAACGCATTGACGGGGAAACCATTGCCAGTCTACGGGGACGGTCTTCACGTGCGTGACTGGTTGTACGTTGCGGATCACTGTCGTGCGGTGTGGGAGGTGTACGAGAAAGGCACGGCGGGCAACGTGTATAACATCGGAGGCAATAACGAACATACGAATCTTGATGTTGTACGCACGATCCTGCGGTGTTTGAATAAGCCGGAATCGCTGATCCAGTTTGTTAAGGACCGTCCCGGTCACGATCGGAGATATGCCATTGATGCCAGTCGTATTCGACGGGACATCGGATGGGAGCCCTCCATTGATTTCGAAACAGGCATCAAGCGTACCGTGGAATGGTATTGCGAGCACCGGGAGTGGTTGCAAACGATTGTCTCGGGGGACTACCAGAAGTACTACGATCGCATGTACAGCGGGCGGGAAATGACGGCATGACACTGGGCGGCTTCCGGCGCCGGCACCATGAAGTCGGCACCAATTCAGGACGCCGGAGTCCGCCAGCCTCCACAGGGGGGAGATACGCTTTGAGGGGACCATGAAATATTTTGTTCTGCATCTCAATGCCCACCAACCGCGGCGGTTCAAAAAACGTTCAACTTTGGCTACGCCCTACGACGACGTGCTGAACCAGGAGGCTCTGGCCGAAGACGCGGCGACCGTCTATTTGCCAGCCAACGATTTGCTTTTACGCCTTTTGCGGAGCCATGACAGCTTGTGCATTTCTGTATCCATAAGCGGTGTACTTATCGAGTTGGCCCGACGATTCCAACCGGAAGTACTTGCTTCCTTTCAGGAACTGGGACGTGTGGCCAGCGACACTGGCCGTGTCGAGTTCGTGGGGACGACATACTACCACTCTCTTGCCGGTCTCTTCCGGGACGGTAATCGCGACGAAATGAAAGCCCAGGCCGACCTGCATCGCGAGTTGATGAATGAGGAACTGGGCGTGCGCCCTTCTGCTTTCTGTCATGCCGAATGGATGTATTCCAACGCCATCGGAGCTGCCGCTGCCGCGGTCGGCTTTCAAACCGTGCTCTGTCAGGGCCCCAGTGCCAACTTCGCGCATGCTGACATTACGACGGCAGGATTTGCTCAACATCCGGGGAAACGGGTGGGATTGCTGCTGCGACATGGTCCAGTGAGCGCAGCACTGTGTACAGCCGGGCATGGTGATGTTTCCGCGCAAGCCTTTCTTGATGACGTCCGCCGGCAGCAGGAACGTGTTGTGCTTGCCGGCATAGACTACGAAAACTGGGCCGGACGGCATTGGGACGGCACCGAGACAGCGGTATTTTGGGAAGAGCTTGCGACCCTGCTGGAAAGTGCCGACGATATTGCGGCAGCGACCCCCACGAGTGTGACGGAAAAGGCAAGTGATTCCCCCATACTAACCGTCGATGACCATCAGCCCGTCTCGCGCACGGGCGGTGTGACCGAGTGGGTCGGAAGTCCTGCGCAGCACGAGCTGTTTTTTCGTTATCAGGACTTAGAGAACCGTCTCAAAACCTACGGGGATGCTAATCTCTTGCGCATTTGGCGTACGCTGGGTGCGGCATGTCATTTTTATGGAATGCAAGGCAGTGAAGAGG
>JAIPIM010000215.1 GCA_021734725.1 Minisyncoccota bacterium
GGGGCTGGCGCGGTGGGTCCGCGGCGGACAAGGAGGAGATTATCCAGGCGAAGGGACCATGGCCAAGCAAGCTCGAGGTCTACGACCCGGAAACCAGGCAAACATACTCCGGCATGGTCGGGCTCAAGGATGCAATCACCTTCCTGATCCAGTCGCGCCAGGCGGAGGAAGCCGGACTGCACAGCGTGTTCGTTCACGTACTGGAACCGCGGACGCCCGGGCAGGCCCCGGTCGTTGCGGACGTCCGTGTCGCCGAAGCGGAATCGATCAGCTCGGGCGGCGGCGCCGCCGCAACGCTGACGCTTGCCGATGGGGCGACGCTCGTCGCGGCCACGACGTTGGGCGACGCCACCTACCGGACCCCGGGAATCGAGCTCACAGGTCGATTCGGCGCGGCGATTCCCGAAAGGGCCTGTTTCACGCTGTTCGACGGTGTCAGACTTGAGGCAGGCGGATGGTCGATCGAGACCGAACCCAGTTGGGAGATGGAACTGGTAGGCGTGATCGGCGACGTGACCGGGCACCCGGCTGAGAGCGCGCTGGTCGTGCGCACCCCGCGTCCGTTGCCCACTGACAGCCGGCTGGTCGGGGACATGGTTTACGTCGAGCACCAAGGGCACAAGCAACTGCGAAGTGTCTACCGCATTGGGAAGATCACACCATGGGGCCCTGAGCAGTACCGCATCGACATCGCCTGGACCGCGCCGTTTATCACCTATCGCATGCGCGTGCTGGATGTCGATGAAACCGATCCGACAGTTCTGACACCCGACTTTCCCATGGGCAAAGGCAGTGGCTGGCGGAACCACGCCGGGCAGCGTATTCGCTTCCTGGACTCCGGATGGGAGACGGAATTGCTCTCGGCCGGCCGTGCCTCGCTGACATTGAAGGAGGCACCTCCCGAGGGGGCCGTGAAGAAAGGTACTCCGTTCATTGTCTATGCCGTGCAACCCGGTGATCGAGTGCGCATCCCCAGCCATGTCGCAATTACGGGTAGAACGGAAGATGAGGCAATGCATCTCGATGTTCAAGCAACAAGTCGAGTGCGGTTGCGGGTTCCGGAGGCATACTCCGTCGCAATCGTTTCTCCCGTTGCCCGGGAGGCCGGTCAAGACACCGTTCCGAAGCCAATACGCAACAGGCTTGAACTTACGGAAGCGGATCTAGCCGATGGCCGTGTCCAGCTTCGACTGCGTCCTCCGGATGAGAATTCAACCATGCATTAGCCTGATCCTGGATCCGTGGGAAAACAACCAGCAAAAAGGACGTTTGTCTCGAAAACATCCGTGTCACTAGGGAACATTCACGGATTCAGGATATTATCGAGAAGGCGTTTTCCAAAGGTCTTCCCTACGAGGGTGCCACTCATATTCCCATGATTGTCAGAGATCCCCGAGGCCGGCGCAACGACGGGAGAACGGAACGCTCGACCGTCAACAACCTGGACGTTTTCGCCACGTGCCTGAAAGCCGCTCAATGTGAAATTCCTCAAGGCGTTGAATCGCGCGACCTTTTCCCCGTGATCGACAAACAATACGACCGCTGGATGGACGCGACCTTTTACAAGCGGAAAAACGACGCTCATGTCGCGGCGGACGGTTACACATTGATCCGTGGACGCGTCAACGGTCAACCCGTTTATGAATTCTACGAGTTGCGCTTCTTAGAGACTTAGAGTCTTAGAGGTGAATAAAGCAGACCGCGCATCAATACCGGGGCAAGCCCGAGCAGGACAAGCATCACGCGCGACGGCACCCGCGCGTTTTGGAACTCCAACCCCGTTATTCATTGTCGGCTGACAGGGAAGCGACGGTCTCGCCGTCGCGGATGTCTGCTTCGAACTGCAGGGTGACCGGGGTTGCATCGGGATCAGCCAGTCGTCGTTCGACCAGTTCGGGGATAGTACGTCCAATTGTATAATGCGGTAATGTTACGCAGGTCAGAGGGGGGGTGGTCTGGCGAGCTGTATGGACACCGCCGTACGAGATGATACTGATATCCTCCGGTATGCGCAGGCCGACTTCCCGTGCTTGTTCAATGAGAGCTTTGCCCGCGAAGTTACCAGGCGCTACAATTGCTGACGGTCGCGGCCGAGCAATTAGAATTGTGGCCAGCCCCCGGCGTACAACGTCACTCAAGGAATCCGTGTTCCAATCACGTTCGAGGATAACAACGGTATTTGAGGTGGAGCGTCCGCCGTATTGCGCGAAGTAACTCCAGGCGGCGTACCGCGGCCCCTGACCGGAGGCAATTTTATAAAAATTATCCTCGTTCAACAGCTTGTATGCTTGTATGTGTTTGTCGAAGAAACCGAACCACGCTACGTTATCGTGACCATGCCGATGGAGGTATGAACTGACAAGGACCGCCGTCCGCATTTCCGTACAGTAGACCGCATCCACCCCGGCGTACACGTCGTTGGACGTAGCATAGACAACGGGGCCCCGTTGCCGCAACGTTTCCACCCAGGCTGGTGGCAGCACGCAACGAAGAACCAAACCGTGCGCGCGGTGTTCGTCCCAGGCAGCCAGAATGTCCTTCAGAGACTCGATGACAATTACCTTTACACTGCCGTGACAGAACGCCACGCGTTCCTTCAGTCCCCGCAAAAGCTCCTGACTCAACTCAGACTCTTGCGCTTCCTGGTCGCCTTTAATGTATGCGACGATCAGACGCAGGCTCAAGTCGGTTTTTCCGCGATGGGACGGAGCGGTTAAAATGCCCTGGTTCAATTCCAGGTAGCCAAGTTCCGCGGCCGCCTCGCGTACTCGCTGCCGCGTACCGTCACTGATTCGGCCCACCCCGCGCAGCGCCCGCGAGACAGTCATCTTCGTGACGCCAACGCGTTCGGCGATCGATTCCAGAGTTGCTCGTTTTGCAGGCGCTGTCATGGGGGTTTTCCGTGTCCTTTTGGGGGTGCCGGTGAAAGGTTGCATTCAACCCTGCTACGGTACGCCCTCGCACGTTCTCCGCAGGTATGAGATACAATAACCCACGTGGGTTCGATTACAAGAAAAAGCCGGTTTATTCAACGCTGGTGATACGTAACTTGCGCGGCTCTGGAGAACGGCGTTACATGCCTGGGGAGCTTGTCTCATAACGCCGGAGGCCCGGGGGCTCCGACCGTTCGCGCGATTCGATTAAGTGGGTCGATTAAGTGGGTCGATTAAGTGGGTCGATTAAGTGGGTCGATTAAGTGGGTCGAGTAAGTGTGTCCGAGTAAGTGTGTCCGAGGAAGGGTTGCGGTTGCGTGCGGCGAGTAAGGTGCCGTGCGATACCTTAGTGCCGCGACCGTGTAGACTCAGTACCGGACGATAACGGCGAGCATGACCAGGGGGGGCCTCGCCGATGGCTTCGACCGCGTGGCTTGCTCCGTCACCGGTCAGAATGGTGTCGCCCGCCGCGACCTTGCTTTTCGTGCTGGCGTCCTCCTCGACAACGCCCCTACCGGACATTACATATTACTCTGGGACCAGATTCTTATCGGTCACAACTTTGTCAGGACTGTCAGCCAGGAAAGGTGAGGCGTCCATGATTTTGAGGTAATAATTTTCCGTGTAGTGCCCCGCTTTGAGCTTTTCCGGGCCGCCCACATGTAATGACCAGATTGCTCCGGCCGACTGTTTCGGGACGCTAACCTCCAGAGTTTCGCTTTTTGCGATGTCTGAGTTCACAACATGATCAAGGGCTTCGCTGCCGTCAGGCCGCCATACTTGTACGCGCATTTCCTGGTTTATCGTTCCCGTTGACGCCCGAACACGGAAGGTCTTGAGCGTTTCAGGAACCCAGAAATATTGGCGCGGCGATCCGCGAAAGAAGTACGCTTCTCCGGACGCGTCAATGCCGTAAGGATGCGGTGAGAGCACACGGAGGCTGTACCAGGGACCGCCGCCCAGTTTCGCCTGCATTATTAACGCGTAGATACCGGCCCGCTCGACCTTGACGGAGAAAGTGCTGGTTTCCCCCGGCGGCACCTGTCCTTCGGCGACGGCCTGTTCGGGGGCCTGCGCGACCACCCAGTGAATCGGTCGGTCTCTGTTCGCCGTATGGCGGATTTCGAGCTTGATGGGCTCCGCTGGATCATTGACATAGATGTAGGCCTTGTTAATGCCGCGCAAACCGGTTGGTGCAGGCGCATCCAGCGGCGTCGCCGGTTTCTCCAGCATCATGTTTACGGGCCGCAGCTCCGGTATCGACACATCGCTGATGTCAATGCGTTCAAGCATGCGGTCAATGGGTGTGAAGGAAATATCTGACGGATTCCGCAGCCAGGTGGCCACGCGCTGATTGGCATTCCCCAGTGCGCGCCAGTAGGCGAACGGATCCTTATAGTCATCCGGGAGCGCATAGGTCTGTATGCGCGCGGCGCGCTGTTTCGGATCGAACATGTTAAGTTGCCAGATGTTATACCCGTCGGCTTGGACCGCCGCGACGAAGGCGTGACTGCCTATATCGTCGGGGCGGTAATTGTTCCCCCTGAACCAGGGCACAAACAGATTGTGCGGGTTGAGTGACTTGATAAAATTCCGGAGCCTGGCAACGCCATCGGTCCAGCCGTGACCACCGTACATTGCCCAGGAATCCATAATTGCGGGTGCTCGTTCAGTCGCCAGATGCCGTATCCAGGGCCGTTTCAAGGGAGCGTCTCCCACGGGCATCATGCCGAGGCGCAGATCCGGATTGATTTTATGCATGCGCCGCTCGAACGCTTTTGCCGCGGCGTCCACCCGGGATTCGAGATGCGCCATGTAAGCCGTTTTGCCCCCATGCTTCTGAATCCAGTCCCAGCGGTCCTCCAGCGCGATGATCTCCGTGCTCCAGTCAACATCCACCTTGTCCTGACTTTCCAGATTTGCAATATAAGAATAGAAACATGCGTCGCAGACACACGGTTTCTGGAATTGCAGAAGATGTTCAATATCGATTTTTACCCCGGCGACAGGCACTTTCATTGACACCTCGGCCACTTGAAAAGCATGCCCAAAGCATTCGAGCCATACTTGCGGCGTGTAGGGGCAAAACATTTGATGATTCACCGCACCCTCAGTATTGACCACGGCGGGAAGGTCCGCATTCGTTACAGCGTCACGACGCCGTCCGCGATCATACAGGTAGATATACAGATCCAATCCCGCATCGGCGGTAGCTGCTGCCACCTCTGGTATAAGCCTGTCCATTTTCTCATCTACAAAAGGATGAACCTTAAAATCGACGGCATTGAAGCCATGCTCCGCAAGAAGCGGCAAATATTCTCGCCAGACGCTGTAGTTATAGTGCACCCCGGTGTAAGCAGAAAGAATGCGCGGATGGGTGCCATGTTTCTCGCCACGGACAAATGAAACCGGTAGAAATAGCAGCCCTGCAAATAGCGGAATGGAGCAGAAACTAAACAATGACGGAAGCGGCAAAAAACTGCTTTGTCTGATAATTGATTTAAGCATTTTCGACCCTTTTTTGATTCCTGAATCCGTGAAAAAACCAATCGATTTTACCACGGATTCGATTTTTGTTGATTTTACACGATTTTCGGTTGGATTTCTTGTGGTTTTTCGGCGGTTTTTGAAGTGTTGGTGCTTGACCGGACACGACCAAGTGGAATTCCGCCATTCGAGTTGAGTTCTTCGCTGCCTTGCTCTATCTTGTACATCGTTCACCTGCTGGGTTAGCAATTATTTCGTTTTGTCGAAAAAATGTAATATATTGCCGCCCAGCAGTTTTTAACTTATTTTAAGTTTTTTTCAATATTTTTTCACGGATTCAGGTGAACCCATGTTGTCTTGATGCGCGGATTTGCGAGGTGAACCGGCGCGTACGTGCCATGGCTTTTCCCCTTGCTGGTTATGGTTTGTCGTACTCCGTGACTGTCGAAGCGTTGTGTTTGTGAAGCTGTTCAATGGCGTCAGCCATCTGCCGTCGGGTACGGCGATAGGGTTCTGGTTCGCGGCAGAACGTTCTGGCATCGGTAACCAGGCTTTCCGCCAGTCTCAAAGTCTCCGCCGCCTGTTCCCGGCCTGGACCCGGCGGTGCGGCCTCGATCAGAGATGCCAGTATCTTGAAGTATTCATAATCGGCCATTCCTTCCCGTAACAGTTCCAAGCGGATGGAGGGGACGTTCCACGGTTTGCGCTTGTTCGGACCCGAAGGATAGATCAGCACTCCATCCCCGTTATAATGGGAAAAAGTTGCGGGATTAATGTAAGGATCGGGGCTGTGAACGGTATGGTAGGTGTGCCAGGTGGTAATGATATCGATGCCGTACTTCCAGTTGATCCAGGAGATGACACGGGGACTTAGAGCGGGATGATCGATGAACAGTGAAGGGAAAGGATGTCGGCTGCCGCAATTGAAACCGGCCATCACGGTCTTGTTGTGTGCCCGAGCCCAGCGCAAAAACTCAGGCGTGTAGCTCCCGTAGCCAGTCCACCAGCCGTCGATCAGCATACGCGCTTCTTCGTCCATGGCTTTCCAGCTATTTATATAGATGGCGCCATAGATCAAAATCTCCGGATCTATGCCGCGGACCACTTTGGCCACTTCCTTTATGAGCGGCAGTTCCTTGAGGGTGGGTTCATCGTACACATAAAACCTGAGATTGTGGTGGAGTTCATGCTGTTTGAACTTGTCGTACACTTTCTGTAGATATTCGCGCACAAGCCTGAAGTATTCCTCAGTCCCGGGTTCGGCACCCAGGAAAGGCCCCGGCCCTGGACCGCTGCCCACGTGAAAGCTGCACATGGTGATATATCTCAGATTCAGGGAACGGCATTTTTCGATGCGCCGCTGAAATCCGGGTGTCGCAAACTCCGGTATCACGATTTCACCTTTCACCAATTTCGGACGGCATTCGAATTTGAAGCCGGTATCCATTCCGTACGTTTCGCGCAGCAGACCCGGATCCGGTGCCAGAAAGGCTTGCGAAAAACGCTCGGGCAGTGAAAACTTCCTGACGTTGACCTCATACGGAACGCTGAGAATAATCTTGTCGTTTTCTTTCACATCGATATCTCCCC
>JAIPIM010000216.1 GCA_021734725.1 Minisyncoccota bacterium
CACATGCCTCCGCTTCGTAAGCGTATTGACGACATCCCTCTTTTGGTAAACCACTTCATTCACCGCTTTGGCGAGGACACTGGCAAACACATTACCGGGCTTGACCGGGATGCCATGCGCGCGGTCATGGATTACTGCTGGCCCGGTAACGTCCGGGAGCTGGAGAACGCCATTGAATATGCTTTCGTGACCTGCCAGAACAGCCGCATCGGATTACTCGACCTCCCTCAGGACTTGCGACGCGTGGAAATCCGCCGTGAAACCTGCCGGGAAGAGGCAGCCGAAGGCACGACTGCGAACGCGGCACAGGACGCCCAGAGTATTCTGCAGGATCCGCAACGCCTGCAAACGCTCATTCAGGAGTCCGGAAACAACAAAGCCGAAGCCGCCCGGCGCCTCGGCGTCAGCCGTAAAACAATCTGGAAATGGTTCAACCGACATGCCCAGAAATAGCCCCAGACATCTTGATCTCTTGTGCTCAAACAAGGCATTGAGGCGGAAAATGGTCGTGCTACCACGAGATGTTGAATGTTGAGCCCACTCTAGAAACTCCAGCTGGCCGTAATCCAGGGTGTCGGGTGTCAGGTTTCGTAAATGAATTCTCAACGGCTTCTGAAACCTGAAACCTGAACACTGAAACCTGCGATGTCTGTAGGCGTATTATGCGTTGTTTCCGCCAATCGTTTTATGATCTTACGGCACGTGGGCGGCACATTCGACTGAGCAGGCGATTGAGGCGGATGCGGTTGTAGCGTTGGGCGAGGATGCAGGGGAGGTTGGCGATGGCCGCATACACAATCATGATGATACCGACGTAGGGCGGGTTCCAGAGGAAGAATAATGGCGCCGTCATCATGACCCCCCAGTGCACGGCTTCACCGCGACAGGTTTCGCGTATAAAGCGCTCGACATAGGCTGGGTCCCCATTGTTCAGCCGGGCTTTCGGGAAGCCTCGAGCGAACAGTGCGGCGCCGTCGGGTAACATATCCTTCCAGACTTTAATCCGAAACAGGCGTTCATACAGCCGTCCTCGGCGTTCCCATCCCCGTTGTCGGTAGGGCGTTGCATTCGGATTAAACAAGGTTACCGGAAGTTGCGTGCCCAGCCAGGCGACACCTAGATGAATAACCAGCCAGGCGAGGATATCCACGGTGATCAGCCAGGGAACGGGCAGTTCAATCGGCATTACGGTCTTCCTTTGCGTCTCTCTTCGGGGGTACGGGTCGGCCTTTCCAAGTAATCTCTTTCTTGAGTAGAAGAGCATTCACCGAGCGTGCGAACAGCACCAGGTAAAAGATCAGCGGCACGGGGTAAGCCACGGCTGTCCACAGACGGAATGTTCCAATCCGTTTCAGCATGAACCCGATTTGCACGGCGAACAATGCGTAGACGGAACACCACATCGTCGTGTATCCCGGGATCCCTGCAAGTAGAGTCGCTGCCAACGCCAGAAACGCCAGCAGACTGCCGGTTATCCAGGCCACCGCCAGTATAAGAAGCGGCTTTGGGGTATCTGCCGCCCCTGAGGCAAAAGCTTTCTGCCATCCGGCGGCCAGCTCGTGGAGTCCGCCTGGATACATACGGACGTTGAACACGCCTTTTCCCCCATAACAGTGCATGGGGATATCCAGCTCACGAAAACGGCGTGCGAGATAGAAATTTTCCAGAATCTCGCTTTTCACGACCGCGTGTCCTCCGACGCGTTCATAGGATTCACGGTTCACCAGCAGCAACGGCCCAAACAGTCCCGTAGGCTGCAGTTTCCGGCCTAGCGCAGTGAAGGCACCCACACCAATCACCGTCATCAGATTGAAGAAGGCCGAGAATTGTTCGTATGGCTTTTGGACGGTGTGATAAGGCGCCACGGAGAGAACGCCGCGGTGGACAGCGTAGGTGTCGAGTATTCGACGCAGCCCTTGTTCTGTGAACCGGGTATCCGCGTCAACGAACAGGAGAAGAGCGCTGTGCGCTGCCGCGGCGCCTTGACTGCACGCCCATGGTTTGCCGCGCCAATCCGTGGGGAGGGGGCGTGAGGTGATGACGCGTGCTCCTGCCTGTCGGGCGATCTCGCCCGTGCCGTCTGTGGATTCGTCGTCCACCACAATGACCTCGGCAGGTTGATACGTCTGTAGTGCGATAGACTGCAGCAGGGTAGGCAGGTTATCGGCTTCGTTCCGGGCTGGGATTATAATGGACAGGCTGTCTGGCGCGGGGGCGTGGCGGGTTCCCCTGCAGGTTGGTACGCGCCAGAGGATAATGTAACCGGCGCACCAGAGTACGAGTGTTGCGAGTAGGAGTATGCTCATGGGGGACATGCAAAATCTAAATCATGTTTGGATCGCCGGATGGAACCGCTCCAAAGCGGCGGAGTGCCAAAGCACCTCCCGCATTGGGGCATATGTAACTCATCCCCTGCGTGACGGCGTCAATCTACTTCCTGATCCCAGACGGCGATTTTTCGGGCTACGTTTTGTCCGCACAGGACCACCATGGGCATACCGCCGCCGGGATTGACCGAGCCGCCGACGAAAAACAGGTTTTCATAGCGCGTGCTTTGTTTCGGAGCTTTGAACGCGAAGTTCTTATAGCGATCCGAGACGACCCCATAGATGGATCCTTTGGTCGAGTAGTACTGCTGTTGGATATCCTTCGGTGTCCACATGTGTTCGAATACGATGTGCCGTCGAAGGTCGGTCAGGCCCATGCGTTCCAGTTTATCCAGAACGCGATCTCTGAGCGCCAGATAATCCTCGTCCGTGGCTGGGGTTTTCTCGTTAATGTACGGGATATGCGGCAGGATCTTCAAGCAGTCGCAGCCTTCAGGGGCCACGGTTGGGTCGGTTCGTGAGGCGGCGACCACGTAAAGGGTGGGGTCGTCCGGAATTTTATGGTCTTGAAAGACACTGTGGAAATGCTGGCGCTGGTCTCCTGAGAAGAAAAAGTTATGGTGCGCCAATTGTGGATATTCCCTATCCAGTCCCAGGTCCAGGACCAGGCCGGAGCAGGCCGGTTCATATTTCTCCAGTGATTTCAAGAACTGTTCGTCTTCATGCAGCAGTTTGCTATACGCCGGTATCACTTCCATGTTTGAGACGATGATGTCGGCGTCGACTGTGCTTCCATCAGCCAGGTTGAGTGCTGTTACCTGTTCGTTGTTTGTACGAATGCCGATTACTTCACTGTTCAGGTGAACCGTGACGCTGTCCAGTTCGTCGATCAGCCGCTGCAGGCCTTGGGCAATGCCATACATCCCGCTGTCCACATACCACAGATCGTACTTGAACTGAATGGTTGGCAGGCAGTTCATAAACGCCGGGGCCCGATACGCCGAGGAGCCGACGTATTTAATGAAGAAATCAAAGATATCGCGCATGTAGGAAGTACGTAGACGCCTGCGTACGCCGCTGTGCATGGAACGCAGCAGGTCGAACTTCGGAAATGCTGTCAATCCGTAGAATCGACGAAATTCGGCGGCCGTATCCAGTCCCTGCTCGAAGTATCCGCGATTGACGATGTCATACAGGTTGGCGGAGTATTCCAGGAATGCCTGGATATGCTGGGGATCCTCTCCCACTTTTTGCGCTTCTTCCGCCATGCGTCTGGATTCCGGGAACAGATCGACTACCGTGCCGTCTTCGAACACGTTACGCCAATGGGGCCGGATGCTGCGTATAGAGATGTAATCCCCCATGCTCTTACCCGAACGCTCGAACAAGCGCTCGAACAGGTGGGGCAGGGTCAGGATAGAGGGACCCAGGTCAAAGGTGTAACCTTGGTCAGTAAGGACATTCAGTTTGCCGCCAATGCGATCGTTTTTCTCGAAGATATCGACGCGATAACCGTCCTGGGCGAGGGAAATGGCGGTTGATAAGCCGCCAAGGCCAGCGCCGATGATCGCGACTCGCCTGGGTTTTGTTGTCATTTATGCAGTCCCTCCCGGGCCATCCAGTTATGCGGGTTGATGCTTAGGGCTTTTTTGTAATATGCCTGTGCTTTACGGTCTTTGCCAAGTGCGTCGTATGTCTGTCCAATGAAGGCGAGGCAATGGCTGTAGCCCCATTGCGGGGCCAGCGGATCCTGATCGCGTGACTGTTCCTTCTCGTAATATTTCTCTGCCTTGAGAAAGAAATCGAGTGCGTCCTCCTTACTGCCCAGAATGCCCGGGGAATGAAAGCGTGCCGAGCCCATCAGGTAGTAGATGCGCGGACTTTCTGGGGCAAGTCGCAGAGCGGCGTCCTGATGCCGTTTTATACGCGGTCCCCGCCACAGGGAGGACAGCGGGTTCTCGCGGATGAGCATGCCCAGTAATGTGCCGAGTAATGCGTGACTTTCGCCGTCCCGGGGGTTCAGCTCGATTGCCTTGCGCAGACTGGAAATGGCCTCCGTCGTGTATTTTTTGATCGCTTGACTCTTGTCTGGTGTGCCGTCGTTGTCGTAGCAGTGCAGGATGATATGAAAAGTACAGGCGCCGAGCCAATAGTGCGCGGCGGCGTTCTTCGGTTTTTGCTTGATGGCGTGTTCGAAGTGCTTCTCTGCTTCCTTCAGAAAGTCCACGTTCCACAGTCGACATCCCGTGCGGAAGCAGTGGACACCCTGTGCCAAAACCTTTTGCGAACTCTCGATCTCCGCGCTAACTGTAGCTATGCTGGCCAGAAGGGAAAACAACATGACCCATGCGCCGAAGGCGAACGCCGAAAACGAGCGCACACGCACGTTCAGCCTTGCACGGCGTGAGTGGGGGGACTTTCGGTGTGTATAGTCTGTCATCATACTCGGTACCACTAACTGTACTTGCTATAAACGCTGCCAGCCAGTCGGAACAACCGAAGATGCGGTTGTTCCGACTGGGTTACCCCGGTTATTGCATGAAAACTGAGAATCTGCGTGTAACTTGGTATACTAAAGACCTTGAAACCTTTGGCGAACGCTTTTAATCTTAAGTCTTTGCCTTGCATACCTGGGATGTCATCGATCAATTATGTCCAATACCGATCCGGTTGCAATTATAAAACGGACGGCTGCTGATATCGGTTACCTGGCCTGCGGGATTACCACGGCGGCGCCTTTTACTCGTTTTGCCGATGCATTGCGCGACCGTGTGGCACGATTCCCGAAGGCATCATCGCTGTACGCGCACATGTCGTACCGCGCCGACCCACGTCGGACGACCCCGTGGGCTCGTTCCATTGTTGTTTGCATACGCCGTTACGGTAAGTATGACCTGCCGCCCGGCCTCGACAATCATATTGGGCGCAATTACCTGGCGGATCAGCGGGTGCCGCAGTGCCCGGATCACGATATGCCGAAGCGCATGACCGCAGCGCTCAAAAAGCTGGGGCTGAAGGTCAAACGCGGTGGCACACCGGATCGCCTTGCCGCGGCACGTGCCGGCGTTGTGCGGATCGGCCGAAATGGGTTTGCGTATCACGAAAAAGCCGGGTCGTGGCTTAATATCAGTACGTGGCGGGTGGATGCCGAGTTGCCGGCCGACCAACCAGACTTTGCCTGTCCATGCCCAGATGACTGCCGTGCCTGCATGGATCACTGTCCAACCGGAGCAATTGTCGATCCCTATGTTATGCGCATGGACCGGTGTATTGCGTATCTCACATATCACGCACCACATCCCATAGCACCGGATCTGTGGGCCGAGATGGGACCCTGGATCTATGGTTGTGATGCGTGTCAGCGGATATGCCCGCTTAACGACGGCAAGTGGCAGCCCGAAGAACCGGCCACGTGGCTCGACGAAGCACGTGAGTACCTGACCCCGCAGGCATTGGCCGACATGGGTGAGGTAACCTACCGGGAAGTCGTTCACCCGCTGTTTTGGTATATCCCGCTGGACGACCTCGAGCGTTGGCATAAAAATGCCCGGCGTGCCGACGAACAGGAGTATGCGATACCATGAATGCCAGTCTTCCCAATGTTGTCTTTGTTTTCGCTGACCAATGGCGGGCGCAAGCCACGGGTTTTGCAGGGAATCCCGGGGTGCGTACGCCGAACCTCGATGCACTTGCCGCACGGTCCGTGAACGTTACCCACGCCATCTCCGGATGCCCGGTATGTTCGCCCTACCGCGCCAGCCTGCTGACCGGACAGTATCCACATACTCACGGCGTCTTCGTCAATGATGTTCACCTGGCGGACGACGCCGGGTCCATTGCCAAGGTCTTTTCACACGCCGGGTACAGCACCGGCTATATAGGCAAATGGCATCTGGATGGCCGTGGGCGGAAGAACTATATCCCGCCGGAGAGTCGTCAAGGGTTTGACTTTTGGCAGGTTTTGGAGTGTACCCACGACTACAATGCATCGGAATACTACGCGGGTAACGACTCCCGCATGCTTGTATGGGACGGGTACGATGCGCATGCACAGACGGCGGAAGCCTGCCGCTTCATTCGCGCGCGTGCAACCGAGGCCGATCCTTTCTTATTGTTCCTCTCGTGGGGCCCCCCGCATGCGCCGTACGGAACCGCGCCCGAGGAGTATCGCCGTCTGTACCCGGAGAACGATATTGTACTGCGCCCCAATGTGCCCGAGGACCGTGCCCGGGAAGCCCGTCGAGATAGTGCGGGCTATTACGCTCATTGTACCGCCCTGGATGACTGCGTTGGCAGAATCATGGCGACCATTGAACAGGCGGGCGTGAGCGACGAAACTATTTTTATTTTCACCTCCGATCATGGGGACATGCTTTTCTCCCATGGTGCTCAGAAAAAACAGCAACCCTACGAAGAATCCGTGCGCGTACCGTTTCTCCTTCATTACCCACCGTTGGGAACACGCGAGGTGTCCCTGCAGATTGACGCGCAGGATATCATGCCGACGTTGCTCGGTCTCATCGGTTTGGACAGTCCGGCTGGCGTACAGGGACGGGATATGAGTCCGGCTTTGCGCGGGGAGGCCATGAACGTGGAAGATGCCGTTCTTCTGAGCTGTTACGTACCCTTTGGACAGTGGCAG
>JAIPIM010000217.1 GCA_021734725.1 Minisyncoccota bacterium
GTCCCCTGATTAGCACAGAACACACTCTCGTATTTCCCGGAGAACGAATTCCCATAGTTGTCTTCAAGCAGGCTGCTGGAACGCACTATCAGCGGTGCCTGACCAAAGTAATTGAGCATTTCCACGAATTGGTGCCGGATGTCGTCAGGAAATGTGCCGGTGGCTATCTTTTCGCGTGCCGCACTGGCGTTTTCCAAAACGGTCTCCAACGTCATATCGCGCCGCCGTCTGCGCAACCACCAGCAGCCATTCTGTACCAAGTACGTGTAGAATACGTCCGAACCGATGAAGAAAGAATCGTGGGGCTCGAGCTTATCGAGCCACGCCGCGTGGTCCGCCACCAGGATGGCACGCGACAGAAGCATGCCCAGCGTTTTACCGCCAATCAATCCCGTGCCGATCATGCGCTGCAGAATCTGGATAAGGTCCGCCAATGACAAATAGCGGCTTGCCAACTCAACGATCGGCTCGTCTCTGGTGATGGCCATGCGCAGCAACCTGTTGCGTAAGGTGTCTACACCATCGGGCGGCGGTTCGCCTTTATCGATCTTCTCCAACACATGGCGCGCCGCCGTAAACGTGCGCGTCCATACGCCGGGACGATGAATCGTGAAGTCCAGCCAGGGGTGCGCCATTTCGGTAAGAATCTCAGAGGTGACGGCGCTGTTGCGCACCGCATGGAAACCGTCGTCATCCCAACGGTTCAGCATATACATTGTCGGAGAATGCCGTCCTTCCACCTTGAGCGGTTGCAGGTATATGCTTTCCCTATGGCGATACACGGGGATGTAGACTTGCGCGGTATTCTGAATGGCATCGATGGCTACACTGGAATGATGGTTCTTCAGAAGCGCAAAATAGGCAATCGTATCAAGCTTGTAGAGATAGGGGCAAGCCAGCATGAAGAAATTACCCAGCATGCGGTCGCTGTACCAATCCACGGCCAACTCGGACAAGCAGTCAAATACATAACAGGCCCCTCGCCCGGCCTGTTCAATAACATCGATGGCCTCCGTAATAAACCGCTCGAATCCTGCCTCGGGATGCAACCGGCAAATCTCGGCGCCGCTTCCTTCCGGCACCAATGCAGCGTGTCGCGCAAACCTGAAATAAATCAGTGGCTTGCCCTCCGCAAGCACCCGCCTGTAAAACGGTGTTACCAGCGGCACGTAATCCTCGAGTTCCGCAACTTGAAGAACTACGTTGTCACCCGGCTTTAAGCCATGCAACAACCCGTCCAGTCCGGGAATTCCAGTGCTGAAATTAAGATCTAATGCGCTCATACCAAAATCCTTCAAAAGCGTTAGCTCCGGGGAAACATCACCATACTCCGCCAGGCTGTCCAGCGCAACCGCGCATTTCAGGCACAATACTCCGGTGTTACGCGCATTTCCCACTATAGTACTGTCCCGACAGACAATGAACACTTCAGTATTCACCACGGAGAACAACTCTATGGAATATTCTATCGCGGGACGACATTCGATCGTCTCCTGGCAACAGGGGACCCTCCACTTCCAGCGGAACGACGGTACACTCGGCTGGCAACAGCTTGCGTTTCACCTGAGGGTCGATGGACGGCTGTTTGACAGCCGCCGCCATGAGTGGCACGGACTGCCGTCAACATCGGACCGCCTGGTGCTTGTAAGCCGCCCCGCTGACCTGCCGCTCGAAGTGACTGTTAGCCTGACGCTGGACGCCGCCGCGGACCGCCTCATGCTCCGTTGCCGATATCGCAACCGGACCTCGCGTACACTACGAATCTCGGACATTTACGAAGGCGATGGCACGCTGCTGTGCCCCAATGGCCGCGCCTTCCATGTCGAAAACATCAAACGCATGTTCGGCGATGCCGCGAAACGACCCGTGCCGAAAGACCGTCGCCTGGCCTGGGGCACCGTTCTCTGCGGGCAAGACTATTGGGCGCAACTCGGCCCCGAACTTGTTTACGGCCGATCTGAAGACCAGCCCTACCCCGCACTCTTCCTCGCGTCCCCCTCACGGAACGGTGGAGTTGTGGACGCCCAATTTTCCCAAGATCGCTGGTACCGAGAAGTCTCCGTCACAGGTACGGAGAACACCACGACATTCAACTATCGCGCAGCCATGACAACACGCGGTGTCTCTTCAGTAAAGATACCTCCCAACACCGCCATCGATGGCGAAATGACATGGTTCCAGCTCACGCCACATACGGATTTGACGCGGGCCTTTGCGCCGTACAACGAAGCATTGCTTTCGCACTATGACTTCCGTGCAGTGAATTCACCCAACCGCAATGAGTATATCTGGGGATCATGGAATCTGGGTATCTGGAAAGACGTTTCGGACGACTTGGTTGTCGAGAACGCCCGTATCATCAAGGAACACTTCCCGCGTGTTCGCTGGGTACAAATCGACGATGGCTGGAGCGCTCTCCCTACGGCCGCGGTAGCCGCTCCACTTCGCAACGGCGCAGACCATGAAAAGTTTCCGCGAGGATTAGCCGCTGTAGCCGCCGACGTGAAGGACATAGGCTTACGTCCCGCCCTCTGGTGCGGAATGACGCTGCCGAAAGACAATCCGCTGTTCTTTGAACACCCCGAGTGGTTACTGCAAAACGAAGACGGCTCCCCTCATACCACCTGGAAGTGCGTCCTCGATGTCTCCCGGGAGGACGTGCGCGAGTTTCTGACTCGAACCTACCGCCGCATCATCCGGGACTGGGGATTTGAAGGTATTAAACTGGATTTCTGGAGCTACGGCTTCGAGGATCATGGGATGGTTTACCAAAACGATGACCATACATCCCTCGAACTGCGGAACTGGTGGCTGAAAACACTGCGCGATCTACTACCGGAAGACGGCTATCTGCAACCCGGTTGCAACGTCTGCTCAATCTCACCCTTCGTGGCACGATGGGTCGATAACATTCGCTACGGAGTCGATGTGGGCGAAGGCGATGACTGGCAGGCGGCAATGGACTCCGCCACCTGGCTGGCCGCCTTTTCCCTGTGCGAACCCTCGCGGATGTGGCTGCCGAATTCGGATGCGATCGGTTCCATGAAACGCATGGATCCGGCACGACGGCGCTCCTGGCTGTCATTCTGCGCGGTTACCGGATCCGCACTCGAACTCGGAGCGGACTTGCGGAAAGAAGAACCGGCTGACTGGGTGGACGCACAACGCATTCTTGCGGGACTGCAGCCAAACCACGCGTTCAAGCCACTCGACTTCGGTGCTCCAGACGGCCCAAATCCACCCACTTTATGGTTCTCAAAGGGTGGAGTCCATGACGGGAACGACGCCTCTTATGCAGGCATGTTCTGCGCCTTTAATTGGAATGGAGACGGGGCCAGCCAAACACGTGTGCCCTTCACCGAACTCGGCTTATCGGATACAACGTACCGAGTTGTGAATTTCTGGACTGAGGAAGAATCCGTGCGTACCGACACCATTGAAATCCCGCGCGTTGAATCGCACGATGTCTATGCCGTACAACTCTTCGCCGTAGAGTAACACCCTACCTAGACCCTATGCGAAAAGGTATCGCACCCATGTTCGTGCCTATTTCGGATGAGATTTCGCTTTTTTGGCGGGAATTGCCAGCCGAAGTGCTAACAGTTCCCGCCAAAAAAGCGGAAGATCGCCGAGAGAGACACGAACCCCGCGGGTTGGGGCGGCGGCAGCCCCTCTCTGGCTTTTCTGTCGCAAGTCATTACCGCTGAGGGTAGTGCCTGGCGACACAAAAGCCGGAGAGGAGCCACCGGCGCTCCCAACATGGGCGCGAGACCTTTTCGCATGGGGTCTACCTATGCCGAATCATTCCGCCAGGGTGATGGCACCGGCGCGGTCGACTTCCTTCACGGTCATGTAGCTGACCCAGCTCTCGATGCCGAACTTCGGACCGAACGGCTTGTTTAGCGCGGGCCCCCGGACACGGATCAGGTTACCGTAAATTGTATCCCCGGGCTTGACCGGCTTGTCAAGCATTTGATCCAGAGGAAACGCCAAACGCAGAATCCAGGCGGTGCCTGAGGTATCGCTTGCCGCTTTCAACCCAAACGCAGGGTCAGTATACTCTTCGGCGGAAACCCCTTGCCGCCAGTTGTCCTCACAATACGAAATACCTTTTTTTAAGGCGGTTGGACCAACAAGATATTGACGGAACGGTTGCGCCCTCTGGCGGGCAAACATAATTTCCCAATCATCGTAACAGGATATCTGGGGCGAAACAGTCAGCTTCTCAGGATCGCAATGATCGACCAGCTCAATGTACAAATACTCGCCATCATGGCACACCCGCCCGTCGACTTTGAAAGGGACCGGGGTTTCTGATCCGCGGTCGTACATTTTGTCGACGAAAACCGCCGCCTCGTTCCATTCCACCTTCTCGGGGTCACCGTTCGCCGACGGTACGCGCGTGGCGGTAACCTCCGGGATGGGCGCCGACATACGCTCCCGGTAGCTCTCGTGTCCGGCCTTCATGTATTGATAGACCCCTTGATCCCAAAGCGCCACTCGGGCCTTCTGCTCCGGAGTAACGGCGGCTGCACGCGCCTCAGCCATGTACTCCCGGAGTTTCGCCATGACATCGGGAGTGCCGAGATAGTCCCAGGCAATACGAACGTTCTGGTGGCCACTGTACGCTTTGTCCCCCTGCCGAGGATAGCATTCGGCATCGCAATACCGTTGCTCCACCAACGCATAGAAGTTGCGAATGGCATTGCCGGCGGGGCCATAGAACGTGGAAAAATAATCATCCAGCAGCTTATCCACATCCGCATCGGGCGTATCCATGAAACGGTAGCACAGGTAATTGGCGACTTCCCCGTTGAACCCGCAGTGAAAGATTCCGTTGATACCGTAATCCTCAAACGTTTTGAACTGCTTATCCAGGGCATGCGCGAAAAACCCCGGGAAGGCATAGAACTTTCCGTTGTTCGCAATCTCCAGAGGGAACGTATTGTACAACCACAGGCTCATGGCCACATCCTCGTTTTCGTGCCACTTCTTCAGCAGTTCCATTTGCCGATCCAATGCGGGCGAGTACGGCATGCGGTTAGCGGAAATGCAGAAATAAACAATCACATTGTCTTCGAGCTTCACGTCACGAGGGAGCCCTTCATGCGTCATGTATGCCAGCGTCGTGATTTTCTTATCGGGGTGCGATTCCTCGATTTCCCGCGCGATGCGGTTCACAAACCGAAACCAGTAGGTGCTGTGTTGTTCAGCACGGGGCCGGTCCAGTTCATACTGGGAACGGCAGTTTTCGCATTTGCAGAAGGCGGGATTATCCATTGGTTCCAAGGCAAAGTAATTCTTCCCCCACTTGTACCCGGGGCTGCCGATACCGCGCAAGCGTTTCTGGTAACCACCATGGTCGAAGTAATCGCGAATATCGCTGACCAGTTGGTGTATGAATCCCTCATCGGTATAGCACATCTGCGGGGGTTCCTCGCCTTCGTAGCCTTTGGCAAAGTATTCCGGGTGGTAACTCTCGAAATTGGGATCGGACCGGTCCCAGAAGCGTTGATAATAGTCGTAGAACGAATGGTTGCACGGTGCCATTTCGCCCCCGGCCTTGTGACGCAACATAAAAAGCCGGTTCTGTGCACGCACTAATTGATTGCGAACATTCGCCGATTCATGGGCGCCATAGATCCTGGGGTACCCCATTTCCATGTATTTTTCACCCTGCGGGGTACCTTGACGCCAGAGACCGCCGCCCCACTGAATGCGTTCGGCAAGGTGCGTGGCGGCAAGACCGCCGCGATACCACATGAACGGTTTGCGTCGAACTTCATCACCGGTAACCTCTAACGTCTGTACCGAGGGACACACAGTACCGGTATCCGTCGGGTTGAACCAGCGAACCCCGCAATAGTCGCGCAGGAAATCGTAGACCGCATACAGTGTGCCCTGCTCGTCCCACACACTGGGCCACGTCCGGGCTGCACCGGTATCCGCTATAAAATCCATAGTGGGCACACCCGGTTTGACTTTGTCGCGCCCCATGAGTACGATCGTGTCCGGTGTAAATCGGATGAGATACTCCTGGCTCTCGAAATCGTCGTTCGCAAGCCCCAGCGCATGAGTTGCGGAGCTGTCGCCAACGAGAATTGGGGTTCCTACTGCGTCGTCACGATCGTCGACAATCGGCAACTCGACACCACTGATCTCTGCCACATGATTCCGCAATTCCAAGGCCGCAAAGCGCGCCACGCGACTGGCCTCGGGCGCAATGACAATGCTCGCTTCCGGCTGACCGGCCCGCGTCAATTGAAGAGTGTGCTGTGCCGCCATCGATAGACCCCCAAAGTGCGTAACTGCCACAACGGCCAGAAACCGTCGAATATGTCGATGTATTATTTGCAATGCCGTCATTTCCATAGACTATGAAACTTGAGTCTACTCTAAAAACTCAAGCTGTCCTTAATCCAAGGTTTCGGGAATAAACTCTCAACCAGTTGCAGGACTGGTATTTGCGTTTTCTGAAACCTGAACACTGAAACCTACGACGTCTGTAGGCATATTATGCGTTGTTTCCGCCAAAACCGTACTTTTTGGCGTGGACTCAAACGTAAAGGCTGAACCCCGACAATTCCACGCGCCCCCGCGTGACCCGTCCGTGATTGAGGGGTGTCACGCACATCAGGTGTCCGTCGGTCGCACTGTATGAGCTGCGTTCGGTTCTTACGGAAAACTCTTACACTTGACGTCTCCGACGCCGCAGAAGGGCCAACGCCCCTATCCCAAGCATCACGAGGGATGCAGGTTCCGGGACCGCGTTTTCAAGATAAAGAGTGCCGTCCGTATGATCGAACTCGTACACATCCGCCCGGCCACGTAAGATATTGATAGTGATCGGGTTCGCCGCGGTGTACGGCGACGTGAAACCCTCGAACAGTGTCAGCGTTCCGGTGATCGGGTTTATCGGCTTAATAT
>JAIPIM010000218.1 GCA_021734725.1 Minisyncoccota bacterium
GGGACGCCTTCCGGAGATACCCTACAGGGTGCCGGGCGGGTCGGCTGCCAACACAGTCACGGGTATTGCCAAGCTGGGCCTGAAGGCTGGTCTTCTAACGAAAGTGGGGGACGATGAGTCCGGTACGTATTACCGGGAGGCTTTGGCTGCCGCGGGTGTGGACGAACACGCGTTTAAATTGTCTGCCGATATTGCGACCGGCGCGTGTGTAGCACTTGTTACGCCGGATTCTGAGCGTACCATGCGGACCTTCCTGGGCGCTTCCGCCACCATGACACCGGAGGATGTATCACCAGAGGATTTCGAGCCTTATGCGTATGCGCACATCGAAGGATATCTTCTTTTCAACGTCGCGCTGATTCAGAAGGTGTTAGTCTCCGCAACGGCTGCTGGTTGCCAAGTTGTGCTTGACTTGGCAGCTCCGGAAGTTGTGAAGGCAAACCTGGAAGTGTTGCCGTCATTGCTTGACGAATACGTTGATGTCGTGCTTGCCAACGAAGACGAGGCAGCTGCTTTTTCTGATACGCGCGACGAACGGGCGGCACTGGACGCCCTGGGAAGTCATTGCGGGGTGGCTGTGGTCAAGCTGGGGGCTCGCGGGGCCTTGATTAAGCGAGGAGGCGAGGACGTAGTGACTGTTCCCGCTTATACTGTGAAAGCAGTCGATACCACTGGTGCCGGTGACTTGTGGGCCGCCGGTTTCCTGTATGGACTGTTGGACGGGTTGGAATTGAAGAAGGCTGGCGATATTGGCGCACGGATCGCCGCGGAAGTCATTAAGGAAACCGGCGCCGTCCTGCCGGAAGAAGTCTGGGTTCGTCTGCGAGACGATCTGCAAGCCACAGCTTAAACTGAATCATCCGTGTTTGAGGAAGACTCCCTGCTCGAGGGAGAGCACACAATCCCTCAAACCGCACGAAGAAAAGCATAAGGACAGACGAATGCCTGAAAAAAAAGACAACTATTGGATTGCCGACCTGAGCCTTGCCGATTTCGGGCGGAAAGAAATCGATATAGCCGAAAAGGAAATGCCGGGGCTGATGGCGGTAAGGGAGAAATACGGTCCGGACAAGCCGCTGAAAGGCGCCCGCATCATGGGCAGCCTTCACATGACCATCCAGACCGCCGTTCTTATCGAGACATTGTTGGACCTCGGCGCCGATGTTCGGTGGGCCTCCTGTAATATTTTTTCAACTCAGGACCATGCAGCGGCTGCCATAGCAGCACGAGGCGTTCCTGTCTTTGCTTGGAAAGGTGAATCTCTCAGTGACTATTGGGAGTGCACACTTCAGGCTCTGAGTTTTCCGGATGGTAAAGGCCCGAACCTGGTGGTTGACGACGGCGGTGACGCCACGTTAATGATCCATATGGGCTACGAAGCGGAGGACGATCCGAAGCTGATCGAAAGTGAGGACATCGAATCAGAGGACGAGCAGGAACTCGTCAAAGTCCTGCGTAAGACGCTCAAAAACGACCCTGGGAAATGGCATCGGTTTGCCGACGAATGGACTGGTGTTTCCGAGGAGACAACTACGGGTGTAAACCGTCTTTACCAGCGTCAGCAGGCAGGCACGCTTCTGGTACCTGCAATCAATGTGAATGACTCCGTGACGAAGTCCAAGTTCGACAACCTTTATGGCTGTCGGGAATCCTTGGCCGATGGAATCAAGCGTGCTACGGACGTGATGGTGGCCGGCAAAGTTTGTGTGGTCTGCGGTTACGGTGATGTCGGGAAGGGGTCGGCACAGTCGCTGCGCGGATTCGGGGCACGTGTGCTGATTACCGAAATTGATCCTATTTGTGCTCTCCAGGCTGCCATGGAGGGGTTCGAAGTCGTCCGTCTGGAAGATGCCCTGGACAGGGGGGAAATTTATGTGACGGCTACCGGTAATTGCGAGGTCATAACGGCCGAGCATATGTCTAACATGCGCGACCAGGCCATTGTGTGCAATATTGGGCACTTCGACAATGAAATACAGGTGAGCAAGCTTAAGAAGTGGCCGGGCATACAGCACATTCCCATTAAGCCCCAGGTAGACAAGTATGTTTTCCCGGACGGTCATTCGATCATCATGCTGGCGGACGGCAGATTAGTCAATCTCGGATGTGCTATGGGTCATCCAAGCTTCGTAATGAGCAATTCATTCACTAATCAGGTATTAGCTCAGATGGATCTCTGGCAAAAGGACTATGAACAGGGTGTCTATTGTCTGTCGAAGAAGCTGGACGAAGAAGTCGCCAGGCTGCACCTGGAAAAACTGGAGGTGGGCCTGACAACGTTGACCGAAAAGCAAGCATCCTATCTGGGAATTCCTATGGACGGGCCCTTTAAACCGGAGCACTACCGGTATTAAGTTGGTCATGGGAGCCGGAACTATGTCGGACTTGGTAAGGCTCAGTTTCTCAATCGAAAAACCGTTGTACGCGCAGCTCGAAAAAATGGTGGCCGAAAGCGCCTACGAAAACAGGTCCGAATTTATTCGCGACCTGATTCGGAACCGGCTTGTCACCGAAGAATGGGATGCGGACAAAGAAGTCGTTGGAACCATTACGCTGATTTACGACCATCATCGTCGTATGCTCAGCGAACGGTTGACTGACCTCCAGCATCATCATCATGAGGCGATCCTCGCCAGCACCCACGTTCATCTGGATCCCCATATGTGCGCCGAAGTGATTATTGTCAAAGGCAATGCCGGATTGGTCAAGCGTATCGCGGACGAGCTACGTCAGCAGAAGGGCGTCCTGCACGCCGAGTTGTCGGTGGGGTCCACGGGGGAACACCTGGTCTGAATAGTTCCATGTGCCTGCGGCCACGCGGTGCGAGGAATGCGGCCATACATGACCCGAAGCGTTGTCCCTCCGCCGCAACAGACTGTTCAGGCCCGCCGGATGTCACCGGCTACTTCCTTTCTCCTTTTCCTCCCGTAGACCGCGGGATACATAATCGATGTTTTCGACAGGGAAGACGACACCGGAGGCTGTGTTGCCTATGTGAGCGTTAATGCGCGTGAAAAAATGGATCAGAAGAGCTGTAATTGCGGCTTCACGCGTTGGAAGGTCATCTTCGAAGAGAGCATCCTGAAGCTTTCGGCATTGTGTTTTGACGTCGTCATAAGCGTTCAAGATTTCGTGGGCCATTGTGTCGCTTGATTCGCGGATGGCGCGGTGCAGGCGCGGGAAGTGCTGACTAATGCGTTCCTGTATGGCGTCCAGTTGCTTGTAGTAACGGAGATTTTCTTTATTGCCATTCATGAAAACCGCCAGCTTAAAAATGTCTTTCGCCAAGTCACCTATGCGCTCGCAGTCTTTGGCCATGGCCATGACGGCCAGACATCCCGAGGCGTCAACCCCGGGGTTGATGGAAAGGTGCTCCACAAGTTTTCGGCGGATGGCGCGTTCCTGCCGGTTAACCAATTTATCCCGCTCTCGAAGAGGCTCTTCAATTGTATCGACGACAGCCTGTCCTTTCCACACTTCCCAGGCGTGGGTGTAGACATATTCCGCATCCCGGACCATTTGTGCAAGTTCCTCTACGGCGTCCTGCATAAGGCCACCCTTTCGCCAAATCTGCGCGATCTCTTTAAGCATGATGTTTACCCCGAATGGTGGTGTTCTCTATACGCTTCCCAGGAGGCGACCAGCCACTATAACTAGAGCGGGTACACCGATGAAAACGGCAAATATAAATCCTATGGCCCAGCGTTTTGACTCGGTTGCCAGATCCGCCAACCGGCGAGCCAGTGTTATGGGCAAGATTCGCAACGGATAGAATATAGCAATTCCGAACACGTTGAACATAAGATGCGCGAAAGCAGCGGTAACACCCACGGTAATAGCGGCACCGTCCGCACCTACCGAGACCGTGGCAAGCGAGGCCAAAAGAGCTGTACACGTAGTTCCGATGTTTGCCCCCAATGTAAAAGGATAACATCGATAAAGCGTAACAATCCCGGCACCCACGAGGGGTACTATCAAAGACGTAGTGACCGAACTGCTTTGGACAAGTACGGTCAGGCAAATGCCCAGAAGGAAAGCAGTAAAATCATTGCGGAACAAATATCGGTTTACAAATTGTTCGGCCTTTTCCACAATCAGCAGCCGCATCGTTTTCACCAAGTAGACCAAAGAAGCAATCAGCGCAACCACAGCCACGGCCAGCAGGAGTCCGCCAGTTGCCCCCGGGCCGAAACCCAAGGTGTCCGCGAAAAGACCTTCCAATGCTTTGGCGACAGGCGTGATAATGGCCTTCAACGGGCTGGTGAACGTAATGCCGCCGGCATTTGAGAATGCATCGGTCAACCATGTTGCGGCACGCTGGATCGGATGCAGCACCAATTCCAAAGGCAACAGGACGAGCACTGTCAGCAGGTTGAAAAAGTCATGGACAATTGCACCGCCGAAGGCACGCCTGAAGTCCTCACGCCGCGTCATAAAACCGAGCGAAACAAGGGCGTTGGTGATGCTTGTTCCAATATTGGCCCCCATAATCATGGGAATGGCCACCTCGACGCTGAGTGCTCCGCCACCCACAAATCCGACGATGAGGGAGGTGGTGGTGGAAGAACTCTGAATGATGCTTGTACTTAGAATGCCGATGAACAGACCGATGAACGGGTTTGAGCAGGACTGAATGAGTTGGGTGGCAAAACCTTTCCCAAAGAGCTTAAAGGCGGACCCCATCATGGTAATGCTGAGCAGAAAAACGTAGAGTAGAAAGAGTACTGTCGCTATGCGAACGACGGTGGAGCTGTTGTCGTGACGATCGGCATCGGCCATTGAACTTACCCAATCCTGTGAGGTCGTCGTTTCCCAGTGGCGCCAAGACACCATGCATGATGCGGAAATCAATAGTGTATCGGTTCAGACAGTATTTGCAATATCCATGTTGGCGAAAGATTAGCGGACGGTTAATCGGGAACGCAAGCGAAGCCGCTGACGATAGAGTGTTCTACGCTCGGAGCCTGCCTTAGGCTGCTCCCCCCCATCTTGAACAAGTTGCTTTTTGCCGGTCAGCTACTATACATAAGGTTGAATTATACAAATGGTATAATATACTTGAGGTTGTGGTGGTTTAGGATGACCAGTGGGTTTTGTAGATCCTACGTGAAAAGGTAGGGTTCGGCGGAGGAGGAAGTAGATGCAGCAGGCAAAACAGATGGGGCGGTTGCTTTCGGTCTTGTCTCTTCGTGCACGTCGGCATATTGGCATCGTGGCGGCTCTCATTACCGTTATACCGGTGATGGCTTTTTATGTATTGCTCCAAGTCGTGCCGGACGATATGGATGCGGCGATCTACAAGTTTATCGTGGCCGGCATGATACTGTCGATTGTCGGTCTGGGATATGTCCTTCTTCTGCGCTATCCAGCGAACATCAGCCGTTTGCGTCTTCACTTGGAATCACTGGTCAGCGGCAAGGCGGCGGATCAGCTTCATCTACTCGAAGGTCTGGACGATTTTGCTGCCATTGAGCGGTCGCTCAACATGCTGGTTGAGCAGTTGACCTCGCAGAAACACCGGATGAAACGCGAGCTGGATGAGATTCGTCGGGCTGCAGGCGTTGCGAAAAATAGTTCGCCAAGTCCTCTGACGGAACCGATTGCGTTGGGGTTTGCGGGTGCGGAGGGGGCAAGCGGAGGAAGCACTGCGCGCCTCATTTCGGCGGCCGTTGGGAAGGAACCCCTTACGCACATCCTGAAGTGCATGGTCGAGCCCATGGGAATGGCCGTCGCAGTTTTCGAAAAAGATGGATCACTGGCCGCCGGGCTTGCTCAGACAGAATGGTGCCGCCATCTGTCCTCCGTGAGGAGTTTGGACAGGACTCCTGCCTCGGATGTGGCCAGCGATCAACGGAGTGGAGCGATTTCACCTTGCTATCTCTCCTGGT
Source organism: Minisyncoccota bacterium (assembly GCA_021734725.1). Lineage (GTDB taxonomy): Bacteria > Verrucomicrobiota > Lentisphaeria > Oligosphaerales > MVZH01 > JAIPIM01. The sequence goes on from JAIPIM010000218.1 coordinate 5,889, forward strand.
GGGACGACGCCGCAAGTGTCGCCGTCGATAGCGGAGAGACTGTGGAGGTGGAGGCCCGATGCGGTGCCCGCTTATGTGCCGTTCCTGTTACGGTAGGTCAGGAAACAGTGGGTGCGTGCGTGACGACCTGCATGGCGCCGCCCCGTGATGATGAGGTGTTGCCCCAAGTTGCGAAGCAGTATGGAATAGCACTGTCAGAACTGAAGAAAAAATCTCAAGCGTACAGGGTTCGGCCGCCCATTGTCGAGAAGCTTGCCCGGCAAAGACTCACGGAGGGGCGCGATCTGATCGGGCATATTATCGGATGTCACAAAGAAAGGTGTCTGATGGAAGAGGGGGGGCGGACAGCCGCCGTTGCGGATGAGACGCTGGACTCGGTGGTGGAAGAGCGATCCCGACGGTTGCGTCAGGAAAACGCGAAACTTCGCCAGGAAGTGGTGCAACGACAACGGTCGGAACAGGCCAAAGATGAGTTTGTAAACACGGCCTCGCATGAACTGCGTGCTCCTTTATGCACCATGCAGGAGGGATTGGCGGTACTGCGTGAGAAGATCGCCGGCCCGTTAACGGATAAGCAGGAGCGCGTCTTGGGTATGGTTCAGAGCAGTATTGACCGTCTGTTGCGGATGGTCAGCGATCTCCTGGATGTGTCCCGAATTGAAGCGGGCCGGATCGTATTGAACCGTACGAAAGTGAACGTGGTCGATACTGTGCAGCAGGTGGTCTCCGTACTGGATGCCGCGGCGAGATTGAAAGGACTGAACGTGAGCGTGGAAGCAGACAGAGATGAGGCTTGGGTCTACGCTGATGAAGACCGGCTGACGCAGGTGCTGATGAATCTGGGGAATAATGCTCTCAAATACACGGAGGAAGGGACCGTTACATTCACCATTACCGCTTCGCGGGAGGATGTCACCTGTTCGGTTGTGGATACGGGGATCGGGATTCGTTCTGAGGATCTTCCGCGCCTGTTCGACAAGTACTCGCAGTTCAGCACACATGCCAGGACAAG
>JAIPIM010000219.1 GCA_021734725.1 Minisyncoccota bacterium
CCCCAGTGGGTGTATCGCTGGTTTAGCGCGCGTAGTACTCGACGACACGCATGATTTCCACATTGGCCGGAATTTCCTCCAGCAGCGGCTCCCGCGTGACCTGCACTTTGCAGTTTGCTTTGTCCACTTCCAGGTAGGAAGGGGGTGTTACGTCTGTTTTCTGTGCGATAGTGGCAATCGACGGCGATTTTTCCGAATTTATGCTAACGACCTGTCCGGGTTTAACCAGACAGCCGCTGCGATTGATAATATTGCCATCGACCCGTACATGACGATGTGACACGGCCTGTTTGGCCGCGAAAATGGACGGTGCCAACCCACTTCTGAACACGACACTGGCCAAGCGCAATTCGAGATTGCGCAGAAGCTTCTCAGGTGTCGATCCGGTACCGGTTTTCGCCTTTTGGTAGGCGAATCGCAGTTGCCGTTCATTCAGGGCGTAGTGAGCTCTCAGTTTCTGCTTTTCGATGAGCAGCTCGCCGTAGGTCGACAGTTTTTTACGTCGCGTTTTGGCGGCAGAGCCTGCTGGGTACGGCCGTTTTGCGCTGGGGCATTTAGGGTTTCCCCAGACGCAACTGCCGATGCGCCGGCAGAGTTTATGTTTCGGTCCTTTCTTCATCAACGTCCTCATTTTCGCTGAGTGGCTGATACAGCGGATATCCGAATTGCCGCGCGGAATTCGCTGTATTCGCCGGGTTTAGAGTTTTGCTTTTAAAAAGCGGGGACGAAGAACCTCTTAAAGTACATGCTCAAGGTTTGAATGCAACTGTGTCTGCATTTTTCTGAAAAAAATCCGCGGTGCGGTTTGACAGGCACATGCGGCGGGCTATGTTCTATTGCATCGAAACAATGGAACGGCGAGTGGCAATCCGTTGTTGCCGGTGGACTATTTAACAGTTATTGAGTGAGCCATGTTTACACCTGACCTGAATGAGTTTCGTAAGCTTGCCGAACGCGGCAATCTGATCCCGGTATATCGGGAACATCTGGCAGACCTGGAGACACCGGTGTCGGCCTTGGCGCGCTTCGCTGACGACGACCATGTTTTTTTATTTGAGAGCGTGGAAGGCGGGGAGCGTTGGGGGCGGTATTCGTTTATTGGGTTGCATCCTGTTGCTGTTTTCACGGTGGAAAATGGTGTGGCGCGGTTAAGCGGTCGAAGCGGTGTCCAGATACTGGAGGCTGGCGACAGTCCATTCGAGAGTCTTCGCGCGATTCTGCGTCGCACGACGCCCGTTCATGTTCCCGGTTTGCCGCGGTTTTTTGCGGGTGCGGTGGGGATGCTGGGGTATGAAACGGTGCGAGAGTACGAGCGGCTGCCGGCGCCCAAGGGCGACAGTGCGGGGCAGACGGCGTGTTTCATGTTAACCGAGGAAATGGTTATTTTTGACAATGTCCGCCACACGGCCAAGGTTGTGGCTTGTGCCCGTCCTGAGGAATTCGATTCACTGGAGGCTGCCTACGAGGATGCTTGCGACCGTGTTTGCAGGATCGAGGATCGCCTGCGTACCCCATGTTCCGCGCGTCCGAACGGGGAGCAATGCGGGGACCGTGTTACTGTGAAGATGGATTCGAATATGACCCGTGAGGCTTACTGCGAGATGGTGCGGCGCGCCAAGGAGTACATTGTTGAGGGGGACATCATTCAGGGGGTCCTTTCCCAGCGTTTCAGCGGGCCGCTGCCGGCAGCGCCGCTGGCGACGTATCGTGCATTACGGTTGATTAATCCATCGCCTTACATGTTTTACTTGAAGTCGGGATCTCAGCTACTGGTCGGGTCATCTCCCGAAATCATGGTTCGGTTAACCGGCAGCACCATGGAATTGCGCCCCATTGCGGGAACTCGTCCGCGGGGCGAAACGGAGCAGGCCGACCGTGCGTTGGCGGATTCCCTTCTTCAGGACGAGAAGGAGCGCGCCGAGCATGTAATGCTGGTGGACTTGGGGCGCAATGATTTAGGGCGCATTGCGGTCCCTGGCAGCGTCCAGGTGCGCGATTTTATGACCATCGAGCGGTATTCGCATGTGATGCACATTGTATCCCATGTCCAAGGGGAGTTGTCAGCGGGCCGTGATGCGTTTGACGTGATCCGTGCCACGTTTCCGGCTGGAACGTTGACGGGCGCCCCAAAGATTCGCGCCATGGAGATTATTCACGAGCTGGAACCGCAGGCTCGCGGGGCGTACGGTGGTGCGGTTGGTTATCTGGGGTATGACGGTGCCATGGATTTGGCAATCACGATCCGCACGCTGGAGATAGACGGAGATAGGGTTTCCGTCCAGGCGGGGGCTGGGATTGTTGCGGATTCGGATCCGGAGAAAGAGTACGAAGAGACAGTCAACAAGGCAAAAGGTATGATGCGCGCATTAGACTTGGCTGCGCGCAACTTGGAGTTGGCGCATGATACTGATGATTGACAATTACGATTCGTTTACCTACAATTTGGTGCAGTATTTGACCGCCATGCGGGAAGAGGTACGTGTCGTTCGCAATGATGCGGCCGGTGTCGAGGACATTCATAGGCTGGCGCCGGACCAGATCGTGATTTCGCCCGGACCCGGGACGCCGGACGATGCCGGGGTTTCAGTGGCTGTGGTCAAAGAGTTCAGTGGTTCGATCCCGATCTTGGGGATTTGTCTGGGGCACCAGTGTATAGGCAAGGCTTTTGGTGGGGAGATCATCAAGGCACAGCGGCTGATGCATGGCAAGGCGTCTGAGGTGGAGCACACAGGCGAAGGCATTTTTACAGGAATAAAGTCCCCGTTGAAGGCCATTCGTTACCACTCGCTTGCCATTGATCCTTCGTCTCTGCCGGCATGCCTGGACGTGACGGCGCGCTCTGAAGAAGGTGAAATTATGGGTATTAGTCACCGTAATCACATCACTATTGGGCTGCAGTTTCATCCGGAGTCGATATTGACGCCTTGCGGTAAGCGTTTGCTGGGAAATTTTCTAAAAGTTTCAACAGGGAGCCAGGCATGATTAAGGACACCATTTCCAAGGTTGTTGAGGGTCGAGATCTGACGTCTGACGAGATTGCGGCTACCATGGACGAGATTATGGAGGGGAACGCGACCGCTGCACAGATTGCCGGGCTGATTACAGCGTTACGGATGAAGGGTGAAACGGTTGAGGAAGTGGCGGGGGCTGCGTCGTCTATGCGTCGTCATGCGACATACATTGATGCGGGTGCGCGATCGGTGGTTGACACATGCGGTACGGGAGGGGACGGTGCCCACACATTCAATATTTCAACGACGGCGGCGTTTGTGACAGCTGGTGCAGGTGTGTGTGTTGCGAAGCACGGCAATCGGGCCGTTTCGAGCACGTGTGGGTCCGCGGACGTTCTGGCGGAGCTTGGTGTACGTGTTGATGCCGAGCCTTATGTTATGGAGCAGTGTTTACAGGAGCATGGCATAGGATTTCTTTTTGCCCCTACGATGCACCCGGCAATGAAGTATGCCATTGGTCCCCGTCGTGAACTGGGTATTCGGACCATTTTTAATATGCTGGGCCCTCTGACGAATCCTGCCGGTGCAACAGGGCAGGTGCTTGGCATATTCAAGCCGGAGTTAACGGAAATGTTTGCGTACGCATTATGTGAATTGGGCTGCCGTCGTGCGTATGTTGTGCATGGCAGTGACGGGTTGGATGAAATTACGTGCACGGGTCCCACTCGGGTCAGTGAGTTGCGGGATGGAAAAGTGCGTACGTTTGAGCTGTCGGCGGAGTTGCTGCTGGGGGACGCGTGCAGCGAGGACGAATTACGAGGCGGCGATCCCCCCGAGAATGCACGCATCCTGCGCGAGGTGCTTGAGGGTAAGCCTGGCGGGCCGCTTCAGGTGACACTGTTGAATGCGGCTGCTGCCATTGTTGCGGGTGAAATGGCTGATCGAATAGAGGATGGTCTGGTGCTGGCGCGGGAATCCATAGAATCGGGTGCTGCTCTGGCGAAGTTGCAGGTTTTGATTGATGCCAGCGCTTGAGGTATCGGACGAAGAAGATCGGACATCCGCTGGGATCCGACAGTATTAAGACGGGTAATGGAAAGCAAAGGATGAACACATGTCACCCCAGACAATACTTGATGAAATCGTAGCAAGAACGCGTGAGGATGTGGCGATGCGCAGGAGCCGTTTACCCGAGGAGTCGCTGTCCCTCCGTGCCGCGGGCATGGTTCGGCCGCGTAATTTTCGTGATGCGCTGGCCGGTGAGGGAGGTTCGGAGGTGCGCATCTTAGCGGAACTGAAACAGGCATCACCATCCAAGGGAACAATTCGGAAGGACTTTCACGTTATCGATTTGGCGCGAGAGCTTCAGGATGCTGGGGCGGCCGCGCTTTCTGTTCTGACGGAACCGCATTATTTCAACGGCAGTTTGCGGAACCTGCGTCTTGTCTCTGACAACTCGCATGTGCCTGTATTGCGTAAAGACTTCATAGTCAGTACGTATCAAGTTTTTGAGGCACGTGTTTTTGGGGCGGATGCGATTCTTTTGATTGCCGCGGCCTTGTCTCCGCATGAGTTTGTGCGTTTGAAGCAGGCGGCTGATGAAACGGGCTTGCATGTTTTGGCCGAGGTGCACAACGAGGACGAGCTTGAGACCGTACTGACGGCCGGGGTGCGGATCGTTGGGGTCAACAGTCGGGATCTCAAGACCTTCAAGACGGATCTTAAGAGAACCGAGGAGCTTCTCGGGCGTATTCCCTCGGGTATCGTTAAAGTGGCGGAGAGTGGCATTCAGAAGGCGGATGACGTCACTCGTCTCCGGTCTGCCGGTGCCGATGCGTGTCTGATTGGGGAGGGGCTGATGCGGGTGAAGTCGCCGGCGCGAAAATTACGCGAGTTTCTGATACATGCAGAGGCATTGGAAGGGGCGGCCGTGTGAGGCTTTCGGTGTGTTGAATGTGGAGCACGTTGTTCGTAAAAGTGCCTAATGACAGGAACGATCCATCCGTCAGTCAGTGTACCTCATTTTCTTTGTCGAACGGTGTTTTTTAGGATAGTTATCGATGGCGACAAGAGTAAAGATCTGCGGCCTTACAAACATTAAGGATGCCCGTCATGCTGTTGCTTGCGGGGCGGACTATCTGGGCTTCGTGCTGGTGCCTTCCTCGCCGCGGTATGTAAGTGCGGAAGGTGTTGCCGCCATTATTGCGGATCTTCCCGAGGGGATTCCCAAGGTTGGGGTCTTTGTCAATCGGCCGCTTCGGGACATCGAGCTCATTCTTCAGTCAACCGGTCTGACCATTGCACAGTTGCACGGGGATGAGTCCGTCAGTGTTGTCAGGCAGTTAGGAACGGAACGGACCTGGAAGTCATGTACGTTGATGACTGCGGGGGACGTTGAGGCTGTAGTGGATTTTCCAGCGGATGTACTTCTTGTAGACAGTGCTGTTGACGGTCGGGTTGGGGGTACTGGACGTGTTGGCAACTGGCCGCTGGCCGCTGAATTGGCGGCACGGCGGAAGATTTTTTTGGCGGGTGGTCTCAATCCGTCCAATGTCGCGGATGCCGTGCGTTCTGTCCATCCCTTTGGCGTGGATGTCAGCAGTGGCGTTGAGCAGTCACCCGGCAGTAAGGATCCGGAAGCAACAAAAGCCTTCATTGATGCGGTTCGCGGTGTCGGCTAACCTTATTGATTGTGACCCCGAATCCAGAAACATTCAACCCACGGCAAGCGAGCAAAGACATGACTAAGAAAGACGACGAGACACGCGGGCATTTCGGTATTTATGGCGGCCAATATGTTGCTGAGACGCTGATGCCTGCTCTTCAGGAGCTGGAATCGGCGTTCAACGATGCTTGGGAAGACCCGAGTTTTCGGCACGATTTTCACGCTTATCTTCGCGATTACGTCGGGCGCCCGAGTCCTCTCTATTTTGCGCGGCGGTTGAGTGAGCACTGTGCGGGTGCCAAGATCTATTTGAAACGGGAAGACCTGAATCATACTGGCGCTCATAAAGTCAACAATACATTAGGGCAGGCGCTCTTGGCGAAACGTATGGGGAAGCCTCGGCTGATTGCCGAGACTGGTGCGGGCATGCACGGCGTCGCGACGGCGACGGTTGCGGCCTTGTTCGGCATGACATGCGAGGTTTTTATGGGGGAGGAGGATATTCGCAGGCAACAGCCCAACGTGCAGCGTATGCGCCTTTTGGGAGCCAAGGTGGTGTCGGTCAGTAGCGGTTCCATGACTCTGAAGGATGCAATGAATGAGGCATTGCGCGATTGGGTTGCCACGGTTGAAGACACGTTCTATGTGATCGGCACTGTAGCCGGGCCTCATCCGTACCCCACGATGGTGCGGGAGTTTCAATCCGTGATTGGGCAGGAGACTCGGCAGCAGATTCTTGAGAAGGAAAAGCGCTTACCCGACGAAATCGTCGCCTGTATTGGCGGCGGCAGCAACGCAATGGGCATATTTGTGCCGTTCCTCGATAATGCGAAGGTTCATTTACTGGGGGCGGAAGCCGCGGGAAGCGGACTGGAGACCGGCAAGCATGCGGCCAGCATTTGTGGGGGGAGGGTCGGTGTTCTGCATGGTAACAAGACCTACTTACTGCAGGACGCGGAAGGGCAGATACAAGTGACTCATTCTGTTTCTGCCGGGCTGGATTATCCCGGTGTTGGTCCGGAGCATGCTTGGTTTCATGACACGGGACGCGTGGAGTACTGCGCGGTGACCGATGAGGAGGCGTTGGGCGCCTTTCAGGTCCTCTGCCGGCTGGAGGGTATCATCCCGGCGCTCGAATCCGCGCACGCGGTCGCGCCCGCCATGAAGCGAGCCGCGGAACGCGGGGCAGATGACGTGATAGTCGTAAATCTCTCAGGCCGGGGTGATAAAGATATGGCAACCGTGGAAGCGTATTTGGCGGAAAGGTAGCTCTTCAACCTG
>JAIPIM010000220.1 GCA_021734725.1 Minisyncoccota bacterium
GATCGGCGAAACCAGTAAGTGCCGACCAGGTAGAACACGCTGAACATACCCGATCTGTCGATGATCCAAAGCCCCGGAAGGCATTTCTCCATCGTCACGCCAACGGCAGAGACCAGGCAAACGGCGATTGCCCAGCCTTCCAACGCCACACGAGGGGACTCCCGGTCGCGCCGGTACACCATCCAGACGTGGGGCAATGCCAGAAGGAAGAGCAACCAGAACAGCACCGCGTGCCCTCCCGTCTCCTGGGCATACCCGGCCCAGCTCGTGATGCCAACCAGGTAGCACACGCAGACGAGTGACACATCCAGGACGTAGACGAGAGGCAACGCCAGCAGCATCCACACTATCAGGAAACTGCCCAGATCGCCGGGGATGTGATATGTTTGTCCCACGAGTGCGATAGAACTCGCAATGAGCAGGAAGATCATGGCGGCGATGCTTTCGCGCCAGGCCGTCGACCCCTTGCATCTGCAGATGCCCCAAACGCCCACAGCTTGCGCAGCCACCAACGGCCCCACGGCGAGGACCGTACGCAGCCAGCGCGACAGACCCGACCAGTTGTGTGCGAACAGCAGGATGATTCCGGCACCAACCAGGACCGAGCCAATCACGCTCGACACCAGAAGCGCCACGTTGCGACCGGACTCTATCATTGGCCCGTAATGCGTCTTCAGTCGCCCGGCCTCATCGTCCGTCAACACATCGGACTTCACCAACCCGGGTAACTCGGACAGCAACCATCTAATGGCTCGGTTATTCGACACTCGACACCCCCTCCCCACGCTCCTCTGCATCCGCACGCTCCATCGCGAGACGTCCGGCCCTATCTTGTTGTGACGCGCCAACCCCGTGCTTCAACACAAACGTCTTCAGCGCTTCCCGGTACTCGGGATCGGCATCCAGTCCGCCTGAGTTGTGATCCCCTATCGTCCGCACGAACTGCTTTGGTTCCGCGGCCGCATCGAAAACGGCCTCCGCCTGCCGAAAGGGAATCATCCCGTCAACAGGGCTATGGGCCACCATAAGCGGGCAGCCAACGCGTCTCACGGCGGCCTCGGTGTCGTATCGATATCGGCACAGCCAGCGGCATGGAAGGTACGGAAACATCATGCCCGCCATATCGGGCGCCGAGGAGAAAGTCGACTCCACGATCAGGGCAGCGGGTGAGGTCTCCGTCGCAAGGTTGGCAGCAATCGCGCCACCGAGAGAGCGGCCGTAGATCACGATCGCGCCCGGATCAATTCCTCGAAGATCCACGAGGTAACGCCATGCCGCCCGCGCATCCGCATAGGTGCCCTTCTCACTGGGTTTCCCCGTGCTCCGCCCGTATCCCCGGTAGTCGAACAACAATACGCCGAAGCCCATTTCGTGGAGGGTGAGGACGATGTGAAGGCGGTCGGCGCGATCGCCGGCATTCCCATGGCACAACAGTATGACAGGGGCAGCCGTCTCGCTTGACGGCACAAACCACGCCGCCAGCGATTCGCCATCCTCGGTCTTGATGACGTCCTCATCGTAGCGCATCCCCAAATCGCCCGGAGTTGCGGATTCCTCACGATCGGGGTAGTACACATAGCTGCCCTGCCTTGCAAACACGAGCATGCACAGCCCCGCGTAGGCAACCGCCCCGATCTTGATGATGCTAAACATGATGTCCATCAGGCTCCTCTCACTCCGCTTCCGCCGTTTCTGAAAGCTCTGCGCCACGTCGCACAATCGGGACGAACAGAAGATCGAGTTTCTTCCCTTTCTCGTTCTTCTCGTAGCGAAACAGGCGCCACATGAACGAGATGCTCAAGGCCCCATCTTCCTTTGTGTCGTACGTAATGCCAGGGAAGGCATCGACACTGACATCCCCATTCAGTTTCTCGTAATGCCACAGCCGCCAAAGCACACGACAGCGCGTGTAGCTCTCGAGTTCATTGGAATCGGGAGAGGCCTGACGCACCTCGCTTTTCCTGTCGTACAGGGCCAGCAGCACGGACGTGTCCGCTGAACGGGCGGGCAGGTCGTCAGTGCTCTGCGAGCGGTGCGACCAAAGAGGGAACACGCCGTGTGAGGTCGTGTGATGAGCGCGATTCGTGACGACCTGCCCCCCCCCGCCGTCATCGAGCGGCAACGGAAAGATCGACACCTGGTTGCGATACCAGCATGCAGGGAGCGACCAGAATGAAGGCCCGTACGTCCCCATCTTTACAGATGGCGCAGCATCACCCTCCGGAACCGCGCGATTCGTGTACCCGAAGAAAGGAAACAGTGAGGAGCGTCTTGCATCGCGGTCTCGCGAATACCCGCCCCACAGCACCGTGTCCTTACGCCGGTCTTCAGCCTCATTACGCCTGTGCGAATAGAACGGGAACGCCCACCATCCCTTGTCTCTGCCTTGCCTCACTCCGACCAGAGGGGTCAGGGGATACATGTATCCATTCTGCTTGTCCTTCTTCCATCCAAACAGCGGCGTGTAGAAATGGCGATCTTCGTCATACGAGTAAAGCGGCAGCATGAAACTGCTCACATTCCCGGTCCGCTTGTCCTTTGCAAGCTGGAAAAGGCCGAGAGCCACGTTGAGTTGACGTTCACGTGGGCTGTCCTCATGCCAGGACAGCAAGGGAGGAATCGCCTTGTAACGAGTGGACCCCTTCTTCCACTTGGCGTACACGGGTGACATAAACGAATCGGTTTCACTGTTGCGATAGTAGAAGGGGAAGACGTGCTGGCCACCCGCTTCTTCACCCCAGCTGAGATGCGCGAGAGCTCCACCCATCCAGAGATCGCTGCGCTTGTCCCCGGCAGTCTTCCATGAAAGCAGAGGCGGGATGAGCGTCACGTCGTTCTCCCGACCCGTGCGCCATCGAGAAATCAGCGGTGACACAAGCGTGCCATCCTGGCCGTTGTAGTAGTAGAGTGGAAGCACATGGCTTTTCCTGGAATCGCCGTCCCATTCGGCATGCACGAGCGGAGCCAGCGCCCACACCTCCCCGCCGTCCTCGCGAGAGTCAACCCACGACAGGAGCGGAGGGACAAACCATCGCCGACCTGACTCATCACTCCGCCAGCCACCGAGGACCGTGGTGAACAAATTCCCTTCGGCGCTCTTCCGCTTGTAATACAGAGGGAGAACCGCCTGCCATGACCTGTCGCCCGCCGCACCTGACGCATACAATGGCGTGAGTAGCGTCCGGCTCGTTTCATTCGTTCCCCTGTAGTAGACAAGAGGAACACAGGACCATTGGCTGGACGCCGACTCACCGTGAAGCCACGGGACTGACACAAAGGTCGACGCGTCGCCACGCTCAGCCCGGTAGAAAAACGGCAGGACATAGTGCAGCTTGCCATCCTTGTCCCACTTGGAGTGCCCCAGCGGCCCCAGCCACCACGACTGCCCCGAGTCAGAATCGCGACTTCCCCCGGACAGCAGAGGCCAGGCGGCCCACGACTTCTTGTCGCCAGCATTCCATATACCATACAGAGGAGTGATCGTTGACTTTCCCTCCGGCCTGCTCTTGCGCAGGCAGAGCGGCATTACATAGGACCAGCTCTTGTGCTGGACAGCATTCGTCCCCCACCCCATTAGAGGCGTGATGAAGTGCGACCTGTTCGCCGCGGACTTGCGGTGAAACAGAGGCGGCACGCACTGCCAGTCGCCCACCGTTCCGTCACTCCCATAAGAAAAGGGAAGAGAGAAGAAACGCTTGCGGCTGCCGTCACTAAGGGCGACGTAAAGGGGCAATACCATGTGGCCGCCGTCACCACTCTTGTCGGACCAGGCATGCGCCAGTGGCCATGCCGCAAATGCGTATTTCCCATCATCACCTGTGTAGCTTCCCACCAGGGGCCACAGGTGTCCGCCGCGCTTTCTGTCGGTGTCGCGCAAATGAAAAACCGGAGGCAGAACGTGGGTGCTCTTCCCGTCCGGACCACGACGATATGACCACAACGGAAAGAACATATCGAACATGCTCGACTTGTCGGCCGCGCTCCTGTGCCAGTATAGAGGAAAGATGGACGCACTGTTCTCCGACCAGCTCACCGGGAAAATGCGGTTCCTTCCCGTGCTTTGACCGAACCGGGCCACCGGCCACAGCACGTTGGTAACCTCCTTCTCTTCACCCAAACCGTAAACTGAGAACAGCGGGCGCAGCGCCACGTGGTCGTCAGTCAGCTCTGCGAACGGCCACAGAACCGATAGCGCCGGATTGCGGTAGTAAAGAACAGGCCACAGGTTTACGCGATCTTCCGGGGGGCCCTCACGCTTCCCATATTCCCCCGAATAGAAGGGCGTGCCCTTCATCTGGGATGACGCACACCCTCCCAGCAACGCGCCGCATGCAGCCGCCAGAACCAGGGCGCCAGCCTGCAAGAACGCACTGTGTCTCTGCGCTCTCATCACAGCGACTCCCTGAGTTTGTGCAGCGCCGACTTCAACAGCCCGGGCCTTCCCTCGGAAAACTCGCGCGCAACAATCCGGATCTTCTTAAGATCCAGCTTACCCGAACCCAGGACCGGAATCCGGTCCACATGAAAGTAGTTGCGCTCCTTCGGCCGCCACAGGTTCGGCAGATCGCTCTGCTTGATCGCGCCGTGGAGCCCGTCAACATCACCGGCCTCATCCGTATAGAGCACAACGAGCTGCTCCCCCTTCTTCGGATCCGGAACACCCGTCACAACAACCGGGTGCGAGGCATCTCTGTCCCCCGCGAGTACGTCCTCGACCGCGACGTGGGGGACCATCTCCCCGCCGATCTTGCTGAAGCGGGACTGGCGATCCAGAATGAAGACGAACCCATCGCTGTCAATGCGTGCGATGTCACCGGTGCGGTACCATCCCGCGTCCAGCGCGGCACGAGTCAGATCCTCACGCCCGAGATAGCCCGCCATCACGTTCGCCCCCTTCACCATCAGCAACCCCTCCACCCCGGCTGCCACCTCCGCGCCAGTCTCCTCCTCGACAACTTTCATCAGCACCCCGGGCAAGGGCCTTCCAATACTCCCCTCCCGCGACCCAATCCAGCGCATGGGCCCCCGTTCGACATCGGCGACGTTGAAGGCCGCGACGGGCGACAGCTCCGTAGTCCCGTACCCCTCGAGAGGGCGTATTCCGAAACACTTCTCGAACGCGTCCGCGACCCGCGTGGTTAGCTTCTCGCCGCCGACGTATACGGACGTCAGTGAGGCAAACTCCTCCCGCGTAGCCCGCCGCACATACGCCATCAGGAATGTGGGCGTCGATGCCAGAAAACTAAGCTTCTCTTTCTGGACCAGCTTGGCTACGGCCTCCCCGTCGAGCGGGTCCGAGTGAAATCCCGCCAGGATGCCAGTGATCAGCGGAGACCACAACGTGACCGTGAAGCCGAATGAATGGAACGGTGGCAGAACGCAGCACATGCTGTCGCCCGGCGCAAAGCGGAACAGTATGGCAATGGACTCGACGTTGGAGAGGATGTTGTGGTGAGTCAGCATCACCCCCTTGGGCTCTGCTGTACTGCCCGATGAGAAGATGATCGTGGCAACGTCATCCGGCCCGGCTGACCTTCCACCACCCAGCCGCCTGGCCGGCGAAAACATCGCGGCGAACAACGCACACACTTTCTGTCCCGGACCGATCTGCGATGCGAGATCCTCGACGTACACCAGCCCCTGCGGCACATCTACTCCCTCCAGCCGACTCAAGAAGGCGCGTGATGTCAGGATGGTTCGGATCTCGCACTGCTGGATCGCCGACGCGAAGGCCTCGCGCGAAGCTGTGAAGTTCAGATTCACCGGGACTTTCCCGAGCAATGTCAGGGCGACGTTCGCCAGCGCTCCCCCGACAGACGCAGGCAACAGCACACCAATCTTTTGCTCTCCCTGCGTTACCTTGTCCACCCGCCTGGACAGTGCAACCGCAGCCGTGAGGGCCGCCCCGTAGCGTAGCCGTTTACCCGTCGTGTCACACATCGCCGGGTGAAACCAATGCCGGCGGGCCGATGAGACAAACTGCTGCCCGAGTGTGCGGCGGGGGCCTTTGCGCAAGTCGAACCAGTCGCAGGACAGAGCGCCCACAGCACGCTCTACCTCGGCGGATGAAGACGATGGCGGCAGCGGCTCACCGAACAGAACGTCCACCGGGTAAGGGACGCGGCGCGGCAGGGAACTGCAAATTCGCCCGGAATAGTAGCTGAAGACCGATCCCCAGACGCCGCCAAGGTACACCGGCACCACAGGGCAGGATGACCCCTTCAGAATACGTTCGAACCCCGACTTGAAGGCATTCAGGTTTCCACTGCGCGTGATAGTGCCCTCGGCGAAGATGCACACCAGCGACCCATCATCAAGGGCCTGGCGGGCCTCATTAAGAGCCGCCACGACTTTTCTGGGGGGATCGTTCGGCGATATCGGAATGACCTTCATCAGCCGAAACAACGGCCGGAACAGCCACCATCCAGCAATGTTGCGGGCCATAATGAAGCGGACGCGGCGCTGCGTCGTGGCGCTGAGGAGCAGCGCATCAACCCAGGACACGTGGTTCGGCACCAGCAGAGCGCCACCTTCAATGGGGACATTCTCGATGCCGTGAGTCTTTATCCTGTACACAGTCCGTGTCAGCAGAACAACAAGGAAGCGGACGAAGAAATCGGGTATGATGACAAGCGTACCAACGACCAGCGCTGCCGTCAGAGCAGCCACGACAAGGAACGACTGGGAGGGATCGAAGTCGAACACCCCCGACAACACACGGATCAGGGCCGCCGAAATGGCAACGCCGGTGAAGCTCAGAAAACTGGAACAAGCCAGGACCTGCCCCCGAATCTCCCTGGGACTGCGATCCTGGATGAACGCGTTGAGTGGCACGAGAAACAGTCCGGAACTGGCGCCGAGAAAGAACGCCAGAACAACG
>JAIPIM010000221.1 GCA_021734725.1 Minisyncoccota bacterium
GAACAATACCGGACGCTCATGGAACCGCCCGAGAAGTTCCACGACGGGTTCAACTGGAAAACAGTGATCGGCGCCTTTTTCCTCGGTTTCATCATGATGCCGGGAACCATGTATCTGACCTTGGTCGTCGGCATCGGCGGCAGCATGAGTCAGGCTGCACGGTGGATGACCATCGTTCTCTTTGCGGAGATAGCGCGACGGTCGCTGAAAGACCTGAAGATGCAGGAGATTTACATCCTGTACTTCATGGCGGGGCTTATGGTGGGGGCGCCCAATCAGTTTCAGGGCTTATTGTGGTATCAATTTCTGGTCCGCTCCGAGTTCAGTCAGGCGATGGGTATCGCGCAGGAGATCCCGAAGTGGGTGGCACCTTCCGCTGAGCAGATCGAGGAGAATGGACGCACCTTCTTCACAATGTCCTGGCTGCCGCCTATCCTGTTCACCTCGTTTGCTCTGCTCATCAGCAAAGTGGACCACTACGGTCTCGGCTACGTGCTCTACCGCTTGACCAGCGACGTGGAAAAACTGCCGTTCCCCATGGCACCGGTTGCCGCGTCGGGAATCACGGCCCTGGCCAACACTAAAGATCGCAGCCAGTCCTGGCGATGGCGATGTTTCTCCATTGGCGGCGTCATTGGCATGACCTTCGGGGCGGTCTATATCGGTATCCCAGCCGCGACAGGCGCAATTCTTGCCAAGCCCATCCAGTTGATTCCCATTCCCTGGGTGGATCTGACGCCGGCGCTCGGCACGTACCTCAAGGCAGCTCCGCTCAACCTGTCCTTTGACATAGGTCTAATCTTCCTCGGCATGGTAATCCCGTTCTGGGCCGTCATAGGGGGCGTCCTAGGGGTGATTTGCACAATGGTGGCCAATCCACTCCTGTACAACGCCGGAATCCTGTCCAACTGGCAGCCGCAAATGAATGTGATTGACACGCTTTTCATTAACAAAATCGATTTTTACCTTTCATTCGAGGTAGGGCTGACCGTCGCGATTGCCCTCATCAGTCTCGGCAAGGTGTTCAAAGCGTTTTTTGACGTCGTCACACAACGTCGGGGGGGGCGACACGGCGCAAGCGCGGCGGGAAACTGTTGGCATGCGCATCAAGGATGGATGGAAGCGGCTCGTAACCAACAACATTGAACGGGGTGATTTCTCCATCTTCATCGCGTTGGGTATCTATGCCTGTACGAGCACGCTCTGGATCAGCGTGTCGACGTACCTCATTCCAGGGTTTCCCTGGCCGTTCTTTGTCTTCTACGCCGCCGTTTACACCCCGCTTCTGTCGTACGCTACCGCCAAACTGGAGGGGCTGTGCGGTCAGGCGCTGACCATTCCCATGGTGCGTGAGGCAACCTACATTCTCAGCGGCTATAATGGCGTCAAGATCTGGTTTGCCCCCGCGCCTCTGTACAACTACGGCGTGGCAACTGTTGAATTCCGTATCATGGAACTCACCGGAACAAAGATATGGAGCCAAATCAAGACACAGTTTATCACTGTTCCGGTCGTGCTTGTCTCCATGGTTCTGTTTTCGCAGCTTATGTGGCATATGGCGGACGTGCCCTCCGATGCCTATCCGTTTGCGCAGAAAATGTGGGAATTGCGGGCGAAAAACCTCTGCCTGACGTACAGCGCAACGATGGAAGGGGGATCCCTGTTCATGGAAGCCTGGAAGTGGCGTTGGTTCGGGTGGGGGCTGGGAATGGGAACCTTTGCCTACGTTATCTTGTCGCTGTTTGGACTGCCTACGCTCCTGGTGTTCGGCTTAGTGCGTGGACTCAGCCAGGGGAGTCCGTCGCACGTGACGTTTGAATTGATCGGTGCGTTACTAGGACGGTTCTACTTCCGCCGCAAATTCGGCGATATGTGGCTCAAGTTTTCCCCCGTTCTCCTCGCTGGTTTTTCCTGCGGAATGGGACTTATCGGCATGGTTGCGGTGTCCTTTACAATCTTGACAAAAATGATGGCCCCTCTGATTTATTGATGATCTTTCCCCAGACTGGATGATCCATGAAGAATAACTCGAAAATCACAATGCGTTCCGTGCTTATTGGAGCATTGTTTGTCGTTGTTTTCTCCATTCTAACGGTTTTTTTAGAGAATCGTCGCAACACCTATTTGGCGGCGGCACAGATCGTTCCTGCACCCTATGTGCTACTTTTCTTCCTAGTCCTGCTCATCAATCCAATATGTAAATTACTGCGGGTCATTAAGCGCTTCACAATTACCGAAGTTCTTGTCGTCTTCATTATGGGTTCCGTGGCGGCAGGCATCCCCACATTTGGACTGGCATCACAAGTGGTGCCGGTAATCCACAGCCTGTTCAATGAACACTGGAACAACCCGCAGACGGAGTGGAATCTCTACGTCGAACCGTATGTCAACGAATCGTTTTTTCTGGCCCACGAGGGAATACAGTCGGCGGCACAGGCTTACCGCGACGAACTGAGGGACTTGCGCACTCTTGAAGACGCCTATTCGGCGGCACTCCGCCTGGAAAAAGCGAGAGACGCGGTAAAACAGGCAAAGGACTCACTGGCGGAAACAACAATAACGGAACCGAAAACTCGGGAATCCAGAGCCGGGGATGCATTGAATCCCGCTGAAGCAACCTTGGAAGAAGCGCGGAAAACATGGCACGCCTTGGAGGAAGAGAATGAACTGCCCGGCCCGGATACCGTTCTCGCGACGTTTCCACAACGAATCGAGGCGCAAAGAAAGGTTGTGGAAACACGCCTCAGAGAATTGCAGCAACTGGAAGAAAACGCTTTTAAAAAGGTCGAGCTGTTTCGTCGCGGCCTCCCCGAGGGGATGCGGGCGTATCCCGGTATCGTACCGCTGGCGAGTGAAAGTTTCAGTATCTACGTCAACCGGCTCAGACGCTTGTCGGCAGGAACGAAAGCGCGCCGTGCTCTGGACCAAGCGGAAGAAGCTCTGGAAGAATTCGCGGCAGGTGTCGACAGACAGACACAAATAAAAACTGTCGTTGCGGCCACGAGCCGGGCCGCGGATCACTTACGGCCGCATACTGAGCGAACGGATTTCATGGAGGAAAAACGGGAAGCCGAGGCGGAATGGACAGCGCTAAATACCGATATCCTGGAACTTCAGGGAAAGCTGCGCGATGTCCGCAATGAACGGCGGACGGCAACCGCGGATGAGTTCACGAAGTATGACCGCGGGATTGATGCACTTGCGGATGAGATAGCTGAGCTGGCACAGCAACGGAAACGGGCGGCGGCGCAAATTGAAGACTTGCGGACACAACTGCGCATTGCCGAGCGGGTCGCTGAGATAGTGGCTGGTATTGAGTCTTTACGAACCCGCATACAGGAGATGCCAAGGGACGAACTGGACAGTCAGGCGGCACTGACAGAGTTGCAAAAGATCATCCGTGAATTCCCCTCTATCGACGCTTCTTGGCGTCGTTTTTTCTTGGGGGATGTACCGTGGGGGCAGTGGGTGACATCCGTCAGCCTGTGGTTCCTTATAGCCGGGCTGACATACGCTATCCTCCTTTCATTCAACGTTTTGATTTTCCGGCAGTGGGCCTACAACGAACGTCTAACCTATCCGTTGGCGGAGTTACCGGAAATCGTTGCCGGGCACGGTCAAGTGGCAGCGGAAGAGTCCGTGATCCCGCCCATATTCAAGAGCGGGCTTTTCTGGGCGGGGTTTTCAGTGTCGGGTCTGTTTGTCGGTTGGAATGTATTATGTCACGCCAACATTATTTCCGGGCTGGAGCCTTTCGACTTCATGAACAAGTGGGAGCCCTATATCACGGGAACCATACTTGAAGGCCTCCTGCCGTCCGCCCGGTCCTCCATCTTCTTCACCCTTATCGGTCTTACGTTCCTCATTCCAGCGAAAATATCCTTCTCTCTGTGGTTCTTCTCCATTCTTTACATGCTGCAGCTGCTCATCCTGGTCTGGGCGGGATTCGGAGTCAATGAAAACTCATTCCCGAATATGTGGTGGTATACCCTGAATTTCCGGACGGCGGAAGGGGGCGGCGCACTCATGCTGTTTGCCGTTGTTGTTCTGTACAAGTGTCGCCGTTATCTTCTCAGTGGCTTCCGGCCGAACTATCTGCAGGGACTGGAAACCAGTGAACAACGTGAGTTGCGGATATCCTCCTTCATCTTTCTCTTCAGTTCTCTGGGTCTGGTGGCAATGCTGTGGCTCGGACTGGGTGCCAACCTCCTGTACACACTGTTCCTTTACTTCATTGTGCTCATGCTCACTATCGGCTTGGTGCGAGCGGTCACCGAGGGTGGTATCCTCGGTTTTCAAGCGTGGGTCAGCCCGTTTCACTTCATTCGGACGTTGTTTGGAATGGACAAGAAATGGACATCGCCCAGCTTGTATGCTCCTTT
Organism: Minisyncoccota bacterium; assembly: GCA_021734725.1. Taxonomy (GTDB): domain Bacteria; phylum Verrucomicrobiota; class Lentisphaeria; order Oligosphaerales; family MVZH01; genus JAIPIM01. Next base: position 4,383 of record JAIPIM010000221.1, read on the forward strand.
GATGATTTTCTATTCGATATTCTTCCTGGATCTCAAAACGTTTATTGCCCCAGCCATGGCAAACTCCCTCAAGATCCGGGATGACCGGGGCATGAGCCGCGGCCGGTTTCACGTAGCGTTGATTCTTGCCATCGCACTGGCGGTACTGGCATCGATCATTGTTCATATCATGATGGGCTACAGTCGCGGAGCCGATTCCATGAACGGATGGTTCTATACGAATTTCCCGCGAAGTCTGTTTCAACAGATCGCGAATATGACACAAAACCCGCCGGTTGACGAAACACAATGTCGCTGGTGGTTTGTGTTCGGGGTCGTTATGATGGGGGGGTTGCTGTTTTTCCGCCAACGGCTTTTCTGGCTGCCGCACCCAATCGGGCTGATCATGCTGGTGAACCCGCTTATGCGGACCTATTGGTTTTCGATTCTACTGGCGTGGATCGCAAAAAGTCTGGTAACGAAATACGGTACCAAGAATACCTATCGACATACCCGCAAGTTTTTTATCGGCTTGATTCTCGGTGAACTGGCCATGGTCGTCCTTGGCATGATTCTGGCACTTGCCCTTAATAGATCTATACCCGTAGACCTAAACCGGTAACGGAGCACAAAGAGTTTATATGGCGGTGGAAACACAATTACGAAACGGCTCAGTTCCACAACAGAAGGATGTATCCTGGGGCATCGCAATGGCGGTCAGTTGGGCCGGGCTCAGGCGGCGTCTGCTGCGTGCGCTGATCACGATGGCCGGCGTTATTCTGGCCATATCGTTCCTCTCATACATGCTGATCACCGACAGTATCACACAGGCTTTGGTCGCCGTAAATAACGATCGCCTGAACGTGCTTCTTCAGAACACGGGTGTGGATGTCTTCGGAGCGGAGGGCACCGATCAAATGACCTTACTGCTCATCGGCTTGTCCCTGCTGACCTGTTTCGTGGGAATCGTTAACGCAATGCTTATGTCAGTTACCGAACGGGTTCGTGAAATCGGCACACTGAAGTGCCTGGGGGCATGTGATTCGTTTATCGTCAAAAGCTACCTGATCGAGTCCGCGGTCCAAGGTCTGATCGGGGCTTTGATCGGCATGATTGTCGGCCTGCTCGTGTCGCTTGTCATCGCGATCGTCAACTACAAATCTTTTGTGTTCACAAACTTTCCGGTTCTACCCATTCTGAAGGCACTCGTGCTAAGTTTTTTAACCGGCACACTGCTGGCCGTTATAGCCTCGATTTGGCCGGCCTACCTGGCAGCACGTAAGCAACCGGTTGACGCATTGAGGATCGAAGAGTAATATGGGCACCCCCGTCATTTCAGCACACGACGTTTGTAAAGTCTATCGCATGGGCACCGAGGAGGTCCATGCACTGAGTAACGTAAGCTTGGACATCGAAGAGGGGAATTACGTCTCTATCATGGGCCCCTCGGGATCCGGCAAGTCCACATTTTTTAATATGGTGGGTGGCTTGGACACCCCCTCCTCCGGCCATGTTTCAGTTGAGGGATATCGGCTGGCCGATTTGAATTCGCGGCAGCTTGCCTGGTTCCGCTGTCATAAAATAGGGTTTATCTTCCAAAGCTTTAATCTGATTCCCACGATGACTGCCGTTGAAAATGTGTCTATCGGCAGAATCTTCAGTGGTGTATCACCGGCTGAAGCACAGAAGGATGCCGCGCGGGTTCTGGAACGCGTCGGGCTGGGCCACCGGCTCGATCATCTGCCGGGCGAAGTGTCCGGCGGACAACAACAGCGTATTGCCATTGCACGTGCCTTGGTCAACCAGCCGTCGATTATTCTTGCCGATGAACCAACCGGCAACTTGGACTTGAAAACAGGGGAGGAAATCATCGATCTGCTGAACGAAATGAAACAGCAGTACAACATCACCGTGATCACTGCCACGCATGACATGAAAATGCTGTCTGCCTCAGACGTGGTCGTATCCATCGAAGACGGCGCCATCAAACGGGTCGCTAAAAAAGGTGAATTCGAGGTCAAGGTCGGCAGTATCGACGGCGAAACAGTGGCCTGATCCTGAACCAGCCCCTTGCGAACGGGGGCATAGCAGGTTTCAGTGTTCAGGTGTCAGGTTTCAGACGGCACAAGCACCAGCCCCCTAGCCTGAATAATTCAGGCTAGATGGTTGAGAGTTTATTCCAAAACCCGAAACCCGAAACCTTGGATTGTGGCCAGCTTGACTTTTTGGAGTGGACTCAGAGTTCAACATAAATAGGTTTTCAGGCCCCTGGGAGTACTATGGCCAACGTACGCGACAACACCCGTCGCATAGCTTGGGACGGGGTTTCATTTCAAGTCCCGGCAACATGGGACATGGGTGGGTATGAATTTCGTAAACGTCGAACGTATCTCGAGCTCGAAGACGATTACACCGTCCGCATGGAAGCCGAATGGACGCGGCTGAAACGGCGTCCAGGCATCCAACGCGTCCGCGAACGCTACCTGAAGGCGGC
>JAIPIM010000222.1 GCA_021734725.1 Minisyncoccota bacterium
CGGAGCGGAGGCCGAACGCATCGGCATGAAGGGATCCCCGACCAAGGTCAAAAACATCGAAAGCGTTGTCTTGACAAGCACCGGGTTTGAAGAAATACCACCCACTGAAAAAGGCATTAATCAGCTGGTCCATGAGCTTATAGAGGATCATATACTGAGCTGATATCTCAACGTTTTCCTACAACAATTGCATATAACAATAAATCGACCGGGAACCGATCGTATGAGCAAGAAAAAAACAGGTAATGTGTGGGTCTTCATCGAACAGGATGAGGGCAACATAGCGGACGTCAGCCTGGAGCTGGTGTGCAAGGCGAAAGATCTTGCGACTGAACTCAATGTTAAGACTGAAGCGGTTATACTGGGCGGTACGATCGATAAACTGATCCCCACCCTTCATGAATACGGCTGTGACACGGTTTTTGCAGCCGCGGACGAGAGACTGGCGCATTTCTCCGCGATTCCTTATACCAAGGTAATCGTGGAATTGGTGAAGAAACATAAGCCGAATATCTTCATGTTCGGAGCAACTCAGGTGGGACGATCCCTCGCACCACGCATCGCATCCAAGTTGTTGGCCGGATTGACGGCGGACTGTACCGAACTGCGTATCGATGACTTTGAAGACAAAGCGGCAAAAAAGACGTTCAAAAATAAGTTGATGCAGATTCGCCCGGCATTCGGGGGCAACATCATTGCGACGATCGCAAACTCATGGGAAGACCCGCAGATGGTCACCGTCCGGGAAGGCGTCATGCCGATGACCGAACCGGAAAAAGGGCGTCAAGGAGAGGTCGTCGAGGTGACGGTGGAACTGGATGATGACGATTGCCTCCTCAAGCTGATTGACAGATTCAAAGAAGGAAAGAAGAGCAATCTGAAAAACGCGCAGATTATCGTATCCGGCGGCTATGGAGTCGGCAGCAAGGAGCAATTCCAACTGATCCGCCAGTTTGCGGACACCATCGGAGCGGAAGTTGGCGCCTCGCGTGCCGCCGTGGATGCCGGCTGGATCGATCACGATCATCAGGTCGGCCAGACCGGAGTGACAGTACGGCCACGTCTCTACATCGCCTGTGGAATCAGTGGATCGGTACAACATCGGGCCGGCATGCAGGACAGCGCAAAGATCGTGGCTATCAACAGTGATCCCGATGCCCCGATTTTCTCGGTGGCCGATTACGGTGTTGTAGGCGACCTGCACCAGGTTATCCCACAATTCATCAAGGCTTACAAAGCACGTACATAAACGAATGCCGGAAGCCCTCTACTCACCAAACCGGAGAGCGACGAACCATGCCTGAAAACTACTACTTAGACAACCCCGATATCGCATTTCAGCTTAAACATCTTGACCTGGAACAGGTGGTCGCCATGCGCGAACACGACTACGCACAGGCCGAGCAGTTCCCGGATGCACCGGAATCGCTGGACGACGCCATTGACAGCTATGACCAGGTCCTCGCCATGGTCGGTGAAATCTGCGGCGACCACATCGCTCCACGAGCTGAAGATGTCGACAAGGACGGTGCATCCCTGGAAAACGGTACGGTATCGTATGCGCCGGGAACCCGGGAAAACCTGGAAGACCTCGCCAAGGCACAGCTGATGGGCGTCATGATTCCGCGCCAATACGGTGGACTCAATATGCCGGTCACCGTCTATTCAATGATGACGGAAATGGTCTCTCGTGCCGATGCCAGCCTTCAAAATCTCTTCGGCCTGCAGGACATTGCCGAGACAATCAATCGCTTCGGGACGGAAGAGCAGAAGGCACACTACCTTCCGCAATTCGCCACGGGTGAGGCAGACGGAGCAATGGCACTGACCGAACCGGAAGCTGGAAGTGACTTGCAAGCCGTTCAGTTGAAAGCACACTACGACGAGAAAACCAATAAGTGGTACCTCAACGGCATGAAACGCTTCATCACCAACGGTTGTGCAAAAGTCCTGCTGGTTCTTGCCCGGTCGGAGGAAGGGACCAAAGACGGACGAGGCCTCTCGATGTTTGTCTGCGAACGCTGCCCCGAACTCGTGGTTCGGCGCATCGAAGACAAACTTGGCATTCACGGTTCACCTACCTGCGAACTGCAGTTCAACGAGGTGCCCGCGGAAATCGTGGGAGCCCGACGACGCGGCCTGACCCGTTATGTCATGTCCCTTATGAACGGAGCGCGAGTGGCTATCAGTTCTCAGGCTCTCGGAGTAGCGGAAGCCGCGTACAGAGAAGCTCACGATTATGCCCGCGAACGTGAACAGTTCGGCAAACCCATTATCAAGTTCCCTGCTGTCTACGATATGCTGACGCACGACAAAGTGCATATCATGGCCGCACGTGCATTGCTCTATGAAACAACACGGCAGGTGGACCTCCGTGACTGTTACGAAGAACGCAATGCACAAGCCGACAAGCCCGACCCCATGATGCGGAAACTGGGCAAATATCACAGCCGAATCGCCGCCGCGCTTACGCCCCTGAGTAAAGCGTTCTGTACCGAACTGGCCAACAAGGTCGCCTATGACTGCATCCAGATCCACGGGGGAACAGGATATATGCGGGACTTCCCGGCGGAACGCCTCTATCGCGATGCTCGGATTACCAATATCTACGAAGGAACCACGCAACTGCAGTATGTCGCGGCCATCGGTGGAGTTATCCAACGCGTACTGGATCCCCTCATGGATGAACTAAGCCAGATGCCCTATGAAGGCAAACTGCGTCGCCTGGCCAGTGCCGTTGATATGGCACGGCAGAAAGTCCAGCGCGCCGCCCATTACGTTGATGACCGCGACGACAGTGAGTACTTCAGCCTCATGGCCGGACGGTTATGCGAAATGGAAATGAATACGTTCGCCTGCTATCTCCTCCTCAGAGACGCACTGAAAGATAAAAGGCGCGAGGCAGTAGCTGAATGTTTTGTGTCTGACACACGCATGCTGGTCGATGCATATTACGAAGTGGTCACCAGCGGTGATGTCAGCCTCATAGACGACCACGAAGACATCCTGGCGCTTTAGAACAGTTGAGCGAAGCAACAAGCCCTCAGTTCGTCCTCAGAACGCCATGCCGCATGGAACCCGCAAGGGTCCAAAAGCATGTGTTGAACCAACCGGTTCGGCCCATGGTTCACTGCTCATATCGCTTGTAATCATCCTCCGGTCGGACATATTATGCAGGTTTCTCCGTATCAATCCGTCCACAGAAAAACGACACGGACCACAACATGTGAGCACTGGCCGGAGACTGCGGCGGTGCAAGTTAGCAGGAATACAGTATGGCCAGCGAGAAACCGCAGTCTCGAATATTTAAGATACGTAACCAGCTGGGTCTGCATGCGCGGCCGGCATCTTTGTTTGCTAAGACAGCGTCCACGTTTGACGCTGAAATTACCGTCCAGAAAGACGGCAACGTTATAAACGGCAAAAGCATCATGGGACTCATGATGCTGGCCGCCGAACAGGGCGCGTCACTCGAGGTTAGTGCAGCGGGTGAAGATGCACCGGAGGCATTGAATGCTCTCGAAAAGCTCTTCGAAGACAAATTCGGCGAGGACTGACGGTAACCTGCAGTCCGAGGGTGTGCGCGTGTCCGGCATTGGAGTGTCAGCAGGCATTGTAATCGGCGAAGCCCTGCATGTGGGGCATGACGGATCGAACGTTGAAGAGATCGTCCTGGCGCCGGAGGAAGTGGACGATGAGGTCGCGCGCTTCCAGGAAGCATTGAAGGCCTCAGAAGAACAGCTCGAAGAAGTACGTGCACGCGCCGCCGAAGTACTCGGGGAAAAGGACGCCCGCATCTTTGATGCACACCTTATGCTGGTCGCCGACCAAGTGTTGATCGAAGAAGTTATCGAGACCATTCGAAATGAACGGCGCAACGCCGAATTCGTGTTTAACCAAGTCATCGAGCGCTACGGCCAGGCACTCAAGCAAGTCGACGACACCTACATTCGTGACCGCCTCGCCGACATACGGGATGTTGCCGATCGCGTGATTCGCAACCTCAAAGGCGAGAAAGCAGTAGATCTCACCCGCCTCGATGCCCCAAAGATCGTCATTGCGCGTGACCTGTCCCCTTCCGATACCGCCTCCATGGACCGCGAAAATGTCATCGGCTTTGTTACCGCATTGGGCAGTCGCACCTCACATACAGCTATCATGGCACGGTCCATGAACATTCCGGCCGTCGTTGGAATTATGGATGCCTTGGATCAGATAAGGAACGGCGACGAACTGATATTGGACGGACTCAAGGGCGTTGTTATCATTCGACCGGACGACGAAACACGCCAAAGCTACAAGGAACGAATAAAATCCCAGATAGAATGGCTGAAAAAAATAGAAACCGAGGCCACACTTCCAACGGAAACAACCGATGGATTTCGCGTTCAGCTGGCAGCCAATATTGAACTTCCGGAGGAAGTGGAATCCATACGCAGTTCATACGGTGTAGGCATCGGACTTTTCCGAACTGAGTACCTGTTCATCAATCAAACCGAACTGCCAAATGAAGAACAGCAGCTTGCTGCATACCGTAAAGTTGTTGAGGATATCTATCCGGAATCAACCATCATCCGTACATTGGATATCGGTGGCGACAAATTCATTTCAAACTTACGCGTGCCAAGTGACCTGAACCCCTTTCTCGGCATGCGGGCGATACGCTTCTGTCTCTCGCGCCCTGACATCTTTATGATTCAACTGCGTGCCATCTTGCGCGCAAGCACACACGGCAAGGTGCGCATCCTTTTCCCCATGATTTCCACGATCGAGGAAGTGCAGCAGGCCCTGGACTACTTGCAGCAGGCACGCGCTGAACTCGACGCCGAAGGCATCCATTACAACCGGCACATGGACGTCGGAATCATGATAGAGGTCCCCGCAGCCGCACTCTTGGCCGACCAACTCGCGCCGTATGTCGATTTCTTCAGCCTGGGAACCAACGACTTGATCCAATACGCACTGGCGGCAGACCGCGCAAATCCCGATATCGCATACCTCTATCAACCCAGTCATCCGTCAATCATTCGCTTGATCAAAGACGTGGTGCACGCCGCCTACGCCCATGGTAAATGGGTCAGTATCTGCGGGGAAATGGCAGGGGAACCGCTCCTCGTTCCACTGGTCCTCGGGCTTGGTATTCATGAACTCAGCATGGGGGCCGTTTCGATTGGACTGATCAAACGGCTGATCCGACGGATGGCTATGCACGAAGCAGAACATTTGGTCGAAAAAGCCTTGGATTGCGGCACGGCAGCCGAAGTCCGGAAGTTGTGCGAAGACTTTGTCCAGAGGGTGGCGCCGGATCTCTTCCCTGGATAGATATCTCTGCAACCGCCAAAAGAGCTGAAGCTCATCCGACATAGGCACGATCATGGGCGCGATACCGTTGCGCATTGCGTCTGGATAAATGCCCGTGTTCGTACTTTCCCTGGAAGGCAGTTTACCATTAAGTCCACACCCGCTGAACCCCGGAGTGACACCATCTCATATGCCTGAGATCATACAGCAAGAAGACAGCCGTTGGACAGCCGTTCACACACGGCCGCGTTGCGAGAAAATCGTTGCCAAGTACTGCTGCCGGCACAACATTAATCATTACTTACCGTTGCGGCGTCGCGCCAAGCGATATCAACGACGAACGGTGGAAACGTTTCTTCCGTTATTCCCCGGATATGTCTTTGTTCAGGTTAGCGCGGAACAACGCTCCGTCGTGATGCATTCTGGACGCGTAGCCGCATTGTTGCCCACGGACGACGCCAGCGAAATCCGCCTCATCGAGGAACTGCGCACAATCCAGGCAATGGAAAACGCAACACTCGCGGCTGAATTGGTCGTCCAGCCTGAGTTGGTCCCCGGCAAACCTGTCCTCATTACCAAGGGCCCCCTGCAGGGAACCAATGGGATCGTCGAACGGCGCCACCACAAGACCCGTGTGACAGTCAATGTGGATTTACTGGGCCAGTCCGTATCCGTCGATCTGGACATGGAGGAAGTGAACGCGGAGGACGAGTGAGTCACAAAAGTCGGGGGTTCCAGCCTGGATCATGCACCATTCAGACTAGTGCTGCCGGTCAATCAGGAAGTCAAGCCAGGCCTTGAGCAGTTGTCGGTGAGGACCGTGCGGAAACGCAGCCAGGCATTTCTCGGCGTCCCCTACAAGCGAAGCGGCCCTGTCACACGTCCACTGCAATGCCCCCGAATCGGTAATAACGCGACGGGCCGTGGCAGCCTCTTCCTCGGATAATTCCTGCTTGCCAACTAATGACTGCAACGTCGCGCGCTCCGCCGGAGTTGCCGCCTCCAACGTTTTCACCAGCAACACGGTCTGTTTGCGTTCGCGGAGGTCGGAACAGATGGGCTTGCCTAACCGTTCTTCACTTCCGAACATGCCAAGGATATCGTCCTGTAACTGAAAAGCCATGCCGGCACGCGCCGCGAATCGTGATGCCTGACGCACGTCCGCATCTCCCCAGTCCGGGGTCCCCTTGCCCACCATGACGCCCGCCTCGGCCGCAAACTGCAACAGCACCCCGGTTTTCATCAGGAGCATGTTCTCAATTTCGTCAACGGTCACGCTTTCCCGATGAACATATTCCACGTCCAGGGCTTCCCCACTGATCAATTCCGGAGTTACCCATCCGGTAAGTCGTGCAAGCAAGGCGTTGACGATTTCGGCTGGAATACCATCATGCGTGGCTTGGCCGAGCACATGAACGGACCATCCATGGACAATATCACCGGCCAGTATCGCCATGTTCCGGCCAAATACCCTGGCTGCTTCGTCATCCACCATCCCCAGGCGCAAACCCGCTT
>JAIPIM010000223.1 GCA_021734725.1 Minisyncoccota bacterium
GCCCCGATTCCTGTCTTCAACGGCAAGCGCTTTGACATTTTCCAGACCAGCCAGGCCTGTCATCTCATGGTCGAGTACGGGGACCGCATGGAATCGGATACACTGGCCTTGTGCGAGGCTGTCGTCGACGAGGGGTGCTCAGAGGGCATTGGTATGACGGCGCCGGTGCAGACATCAGCCCGGTGCTCGGGCCACGTTACCTGATCGACGACGAAGCGCCGGGCCGTATCGAAGCGAAGGACTGGCACGTCCTGACCGAAGGGCCCGCCGCGAGCATTCACCGTGCATGAACTGTGTACCATCTTGAACGGGGTGGCCGTCGAAGTGGCGGACCTGAAAGACTGGGAGCAACCGGACCGTTTTCTGCAGGCGTTGCGCGAGGCAAGTACGTTTGAGGATTGCCTGTTCATCAATACTCGTCGCCTGCGCTACCACCGCGGGCCGATGGCGGACCGCGAGGCGGCCGTCCTCGTGCTCCACTACTCTACGGTCATTGACGGAGCCGCGGTACGCCTGGTGAACGGACGGGCCGCCCCGGCTGAAACGTGGCGTTGCACGGCGGTGCCGGCCGACGATCTGCCGCTGCTGAACGGAGGCCCCACCATTGCACCCTGTGGCATGCCGTGGGATGATCTCAGCATCATACGCTTCATTGATGCGCCTTGGCTGATCACCCATGGTGGACGTGAAGCGGCACCGATCAGGCCGGACGATGGGACTTTCGATCATTAGCGAAGGCGCTTCGGGTGTACTACCCAATTCCTGAATCGCGGATTCAGGCTACTGTGGAGTGACCACGTCAATCCAGGCGCTGTCCGTCAGTTTCTTCGCGAGCTTCCTTTTCAGTGTCAACCTTGTCTGCTGACAATGCAGCTTCAACTGCCTGGGTCAGGTCTGTACTCAACGGTTTGACGCGGCTGCCGAACCGACCGATCACCCGCCCGTCGCGGGAAATCAGGAATTTGTTGAAATTCCAGGTGATCTTGCCGCCATACTCCGGATGCCGCTTTTTGTCGGTCAGATACGCATAAAGCGGATGTTGATTCCGGCCCTTCACGGAGATCTTGGCAAACATCGGGAAGGTCACTCCGTAATTCAGTGAACAGAACTGTTTGATTTCCGCATTACTGCCCGGTTCCTGACGCATAAAGTCGTTGGCCGGAACACCGAGTACGACCAGGCCTCGGTCACCATACTTCTGGTACAGTTCTTGAAGTCCGGCATACTGTTTGGTGAAACCGCACTTGCTGGCCACGTTGACGATCAGCAGCACGTGCCCGCGGAACGTCTCCAGTTTTACACGTTCACCATCAATAGTGTTCATTTCGAATTGATAAAGATCCTGCATGGTTTCCCCCAGTTTTTTCTTACTTTCCTGAGCGCTGCAAGCAAGCAGCAACACCATGCATGTCGCACCGCAAAGAGCGTACTTCCAATTCATACTGCACCGCCTTTCTCGGGAGGGAGTTAATCATTCCCTTAACCATAAAAGTCCGTTTCCTTTCCGATGGTATTACTTGTGTCTCGTCTTCTTGTCAAGGTGTACGTTGCAGGTCAGGATCCTTTTGCTCCTAAAGTGCGTTCACCGTCGACGGCATAATCGGCCCCGGTAACGACGGAGGCTTCATCCGAGGCGAGGAACGCGATCACCGCGGCTATTTCCTCCCGAGCGTCCAGACGGCCCAGGAACGTCCCCGGCGAAGGCGGCGTTTCCGAAGTATTGGAGGCCCATCCGGGGGAGACGCTGCTGACGTTGATGTTGTGGCCAATTCCATCGCAAGCGACTTGGTGAAAGAGATAATTGCACCTTGACTCACATCGAGAACGGCCCCTCTCGCTCTTTGGTTCGCCAGCATCAAAGCTGCAGCTTTGCGTATTCCCGGTGCCGTTCCGGTTACGATTGTGCTTTTTCCTTCAAAGGTCATGTATACATCTCTTATCTTTCTCCCGAGTTTCCGCAAATGCCCGACTAAGGTGCGGTATCACGCCGTCGCATGCTTTGAGATCACGGAACGGTTTCGCTGCGACACAGCTTTTTGCCAAGGCGTAAAAGCAGTAGCACTCCAGCCCGAAAGGCAAGTATCCAAAATAGCCGAGTACCGGCATCTCAAAGACGCGGAAGCTTCCAACGTAGGGGATCGTATAGTACCACTTGGGCAGGCTGTAGATATTCCACATTTCCCAGAAGAACCCGCAGCACAGTGTTCCCAGCGCCAGGGCAATGACCGCTCGCCAGTCCCCGTTCCACATCCACGCGGTCGGAGAGGGGACTCCCATGTAAGAAAGGACCGGAATTACGATGAACAGGGGGGCAACCCACAACGCGGGGAAAAACAGATGAGGCCAGAGGGCGGCGGCGGTTAATCCCAAAAAACCCGCGACCAGCGCGGCCGGTCGAATCCCGCGTGGCGGCAGGGGCAGTCGCGGCAGGTGCTGATATCGGCGCTGAAGCCACTTGGACGAACCGATTAATTCAGTCATTTCGAAGACGGCGGGAATGACTGTGGCAAAGGGGAACGTGGCGCTGACGATGTATTCGTATGGTCCGTAGTGTGCCACGGCCGTGTAATACCAGTTTTGGACAAACCGATTAAGATATTCGAAGAACCACCAGCCGATGGCTGACACTGGAAAGAGCAGTATAAAGCCACTTGGTGAGCGTGTAATCATGGAATGTCCCTTGCGCTTATGGACGAAACCGTCCAGCGTTAGAATAAAGCCAATCCATAATGGCGTGAATGTGTAGCGTGTCAGCGCCCCCAGAAAATCCGGGCGTATCCATGCAGCGATCCAGGAGACGGCTGTAAGCACAATGCCCGCGGTGCCCCACCAGGGGAACCTGCCGCCGGATGCGCCAGTGTCAACCGAGACGGCGGTGTTGTCGCGTGGAGGGGAACCTGCATAACGCAGCCAGGTGCGCGGAAACGCCAGGCAGACAAGCGCGATCACCATACCTGCTCCCATCACGATGAATGCCGGCCAACTGAAGGGCGGGTGGCGAACATACTGCGTGACGGGCGGGAATCGGAGGTACGGGGCCAATGGCCCGCCCTTAATGACAACGCCGATTATGGGTGCACATACCATCATTGCGCCGGCAAAAAGTACCCACGGAAGACATGTCGTCCGTTGTTGCTGTCTTTGGTTCACTGCAGGGGGCCCTGTAATTGAAATAGCATCGCCGAAATTTCACGGTTTCAGAATTATCTTAGGTGTCGAGGCGATTGTTGTCAACAGGTGGACGGTCTGATCAGTTGCGTCGCTGGAAGTCAGAAGTACGGTAGAAGCATGCCCACTTTCGATCATAAATCACTGTCCATTGACTGGCGGTTCGGCACCTGTGCTGACGGCAGTAGACGCGACGTATTGCGTTCACGGAATTGGCACGGAAGACTCGTGCTTGTGAAACGCAATGCGAAGCGCACAGTCTATTACTTGCCGCCGGATGGAGATAAGCCGGGATTGTATTTCAAACACGATCGTCCCAGTGACCTGGCCAACCTCCTCAAAGCTTGGATCAGATGCAAGTCGGCACGGGAGTTTCGTGCCTCCGAACGTCTGCGTGAAGCGAACGTACCGGTTGCATCGCCGGTGGCGTGGGGAATTGCGGCAGACCGTTCCTCCTGGGTTGTGACGGATGAATTGGCACATTCTCAATCTTTTATGAATGCCTGGGAAGAGGTCCGCAACCATCCAGCTGAACGGCGGCTGTTTATTGATGCACTGTCGCATTTTATTCAGACGTTGGTATCGGCGGGTGTCAGTCATCCAGATATGCACGCGGGAAACGTGGTTGTACAATCACCTTCAGCCGACCGCGCTTTCCATTTTTTTCTGATAGATACAATTGGGGTAAGGACCGGTAAAAAGATGACCGTGCGTTGTCGTCGCCGTCTTCTTAAGTGGCTTTCCTGTCTGGCTGACGACCTTCAGCACGCCGACATCAAGCGTCTTTTCCACAGTCCAACCGTACGCGAGAGCGGTCGGTCGGCTTACCAGATGTGGTTGGTGCTGGTGCGGGCACAGAGTCGGTTTGACGACCGCAAATGGGCTGGACGCCGAAAGCGGTTGATGCGCGACAGCAGTCTCTGCGATTGTCACCGGACCGAACAAGGTATCTGGCGATTGGTGGAGTCTTTCCCGTTGACGGTTGCTCGATCTTGCGTTGACTGTCACATGGCGGACGATACTTCGAGCCGTGTTATAAAGGACGATCGCAAGCGGCGGATTTCGCGAGTGAGAACGCATGCTGCCAGCTATGTGGTCAAGCAGTTCAAGCGCCCGCGGCGTCTATCCTGGTGGGCGACGGATTGCAAGAGTTATTTGAATACCTGCCGGCTTGCCAAGAAAATGCCCGGGGCAGTACACTGTCATGGCTGGTTGCGCACGTCGGAACCCCAGGGCTTTCTTGTGCTGGAAGATGCGGGGCCGGATTATCTGACGGAGGTGCTTCGCAGAGTTGATGTCAAAAGAGGACGCCTCCTGCTGTATGCGGCAGCCCGTATGATTGCCCGCCTGCACCAGCGTGAGATTCTTCACGGTGATCTGAAACCGACAAATTTTGTACTGTACGCCGACAGCGACAGTGGTCATGCGACATTAGCACTGGTCGACGCCGACAGTGTTCAGTTCGGCGTGCGGATGACTCTGCGAAAGCGCAGCAAGAATCTTAGTCAGTTCCTGGAACTGGTGTTACCCCTTGTATCACGCGCGATGAAGTGGCGAGTATTGGTATGGTACGGTCAGGAGGCTGGATTGACGGCGGAGGATATCCGTAAACTGGAACACCTGATTCGTGCTCGGCTGGCGGTTGTTATTACGGACTGACACTGGGGAGGTCAGCAGACGGATGCTTTGGGAAGAGGAACTGACTATTTTTTTGCAATAGGCACGGAACCGAAGGTTTGACGAATGTCTTCCAGAAGTTCCGAATAAATGAGTTCCATAGCGGCGGCGGTGCTTAGCTCAATGTTGTTTTCTTCATAGAGCGTACGTTGCAGCAATCCCTTCCCCTCACGTGGGGTCCCCTTGCCGTAATAGGTCTTGGCTACTACTTCCGTGCCGGTAGAATCTTCTATGCTGACATCCAGTTTACAATACACGTCCACCCCCTCCAGCATGTATTCAATGCTCTTAATCCAGATGAGAATACCTTGTCGAGAACGACGTTCGTAGTATCGAATCGTGTAAAAATCTTTAGTGGTTTCCGGGGCAATTTCTGAAGGCAGTTTTTTTTCGGTTATCTCGAATGCGTTTTGCAGGTATGCCTTGGCAAAATCAAGAACAACCTTGCCGACCGGTACGTCCACGCGTTTCCGCATGCTTTCCGTGGAATACCACTGATCGCGCAGTTGCCGGCTCATCAGCACACCCGCCTGGAACGGAATGGGATCCTCGTAGTCCTTCACAATGGGCGGTGGCACAATGTAATGGTGCGTCATACATGCCGCGGCCAGCAGAATCACTATGCACAACACCGTGGGGATTAGTGTGCGAGCTAGTTGTCTCATCAAATATCCTTCCCGGACCTGAGGTATCCGTCTCTGTCTTTCCCTTTTACCTGCGTCACTGTCGCCGGACATGAACGTATGGTGCAGTCAGTCGGTGTACCCCGATCCAAGCATTCCCGTGCGAACATCACATACCTGTAATATGTACCGTAATCCCTCAATATGAAAATGCCGTAGGCGGATTTTCGCTAAACGCGCCTGCCGGATCAGTTGTTCAGGCTGTGTATCGGCGGTGGAATACGTCCCCCAAACGCCACGAAGCGTGCAGACTTTCCTGCATTATGGACGGGCATAATAGTGCTTTCCCCCAACAGGCCGCCGAATGCCACGCGTTCTCCCGCTTTCTTCCCCGGAACCGGAATAATCCGTACGCCTGTCGTTTTCCGGTTAATGACTCCGATGACCATCTCATCGGCGACAATAGCGGCCAACGTTTCCGCGGGTGTGTCGCCGGGTACCGGAACCATATCGAGGCCTACCGAGCAGACACTTGTCATGGCTTCCAGTTTTTCCAGACTGAGTTCACCGCTAGCCGCGGCTTCCGCGAGGCAAGCGTCTTCGCAGACGGGAATGAAGGCGCCGCTGAGCCCCCCCACATTCTGGGATGCGAACGCCCCGCCTTTCTTGACGGCATCGTTCAAGAGAGCAACGCATGCCGTAGAGCCAGGCGCCCCAATCCCGTCAATCCCAAGAATCTTAAGTATTTCACCAACACTGTCTCCGACGGTGGGCGTGGGGGCCAGTGACAAATCCACCACGCCGAAATCAATGCCCATGGCGGCGGCAACTTCGCGTCCCAGTATTTCCCCAGCCCGTGTGACTCTGAAGGAAGTCTGTTTTATCTCTTCAGCCAGATCGTCCAGGCCAAGACGCTCGGCGCCAGCCCCTTCAATACGACGTTCCAAGGCACGCGCCACGACACCCGGGCCACTGACACCCACATTGATCACGCTTTCAGGTTCGCCGTGCCCGTGATAAGCGCCTGCCATAAAGGGATTGTCCTGCGGTTGATTTGCAAACAGCACGAGTTTGGCGCAGCCAATCCCTTGGTCCTGCCGGGTCCGTTCCGCCAGGTTACGCAAAATATGGCCCATTTGAGCAACAACGGTCATGTTTACCCCAGCGCGGGTGCTGGCAACATTGATTGAAGAGCATACTTTGTTGGTGCAGGACAGAGCTTCCGGCAGACTCTCGATCAATGTCATGTCAGCTTCGCTTGCACCTTTCTCCACGTGCGCGGTGTAGCCCCCGACAAAATCCACTCC
>JAIPIM010000224.1 GCA_021734725.1 Minisyncoccota bacterium
ATAAGCGCGAGCATCTGCTCGGATACGACTTGGACCGGCGCATCTACCGGAATCGGCTGGTCGAGGCGACCGGTAGATTCCCGATAATTCGGGTCCTTGATTACGTGGTCACCTCGAATCATGTTCACCTGCTGGTGTATGCCCCACGCATGTCTGACCTGTCGGCGTTCATGAAATGGTTGCAGGGGACAACGGCAGGTGACATCAATCGCCGGCAGAAGCGGGAAGGCGCCTTCTGGAAGGGGCGGTTTCATGCCACGCTTGTTGAGACGGGCAGCCATTTGTCGCGGTGCCTTTTTTACCTTGACATGAACATGGTCCGGGCAAAAGTGGTGCGGCATCCGGGGGAGTGGCAGTTCGGCGGTGCGCAGGAATTGCTTGGTCTGCGGCAACGCTACCGGGTCATTGACCGCGAGTGGCTTCTGAGACTTCTTGTCGTTCCCGATATGTCGGAATTTCGGCAATGGTACTGCCAGACTCTCGACGAGCTTTGCCGGAAGGGAGAACCTTACGCGAGCGAGTCCTTTTGGTCAAGGTCGCTGGCGGTTGGAAGCCGACAATGGATCGCAGGGCTTGTCGGGGACGATCGGGAGGCACAAAGCTGTGTTGTTCCGTTGGGCTCAGGTGACAGCGGCACTTGCAAGCTGAACGTCACGCAGTCACTGTATCAGCGTCTGCTGAAACGATGGCAGAATAAGGCATGATGAGCTTAGAGCGAATCAGCGTGCGGACTGCTTTGCCGGTAAGGCCCTTTTAAGGATAAATTATATGCATAACTCGCGCTAACATAGCGAGTAATATACGTACGTCCCCAAACAGTCGCAAACAGTACCAATCAGCGTGCGGACTGCTTTGCCGGTAAGGCCCTTTTAAGGATAAATTATATGCATAACTCGCGCTAACATAGCGAGTAATATACGTACGTCCCCAAACAGGCTTCCAAACAGGTCATTCAAACAGTCAAACAGGACAAAAGATTGCTGGACTGCCGCCGTTACCTGAAGCTGCCTGCTGTACTTGACGGACTTCGATGATAGCGAACAAATCCTTTGAGGGCAACGCTTGAAGGCGGTCGATAAAGTAGACGCATCAATGAATAACCTGAAGATTATTACAGGTTTTGCTATGGGCCTTTGCTGTGGGGGCTATTTGCTTTTGGCTGAAAAATCAGCAGTTGCGGTACAGGAAGATATCCAATTGTGCGAGGGAGAAAAGAAGAGGCCGTTAACAAATAGGTTCACATGGATGGCCTACGGCCGCCGGTTATTACCTTGGTGTTCGGCCCAGACTGTCAAACCGGGTCGCGGTATGGCCCTGCTGAGGACAATGATATGATTTCAGAGACCGGCTACATCGCTTACGAAGATTTTGGCGCGACCGGTGACGGCGTCAGTGACGACTTACTCGCGATCGTGCAAACGCATGAGTACGCGAACGCGCACGGCTTGAGCGTCAGGACGAAACCCGGCGTGACGTACCATCTCGGCTCACAGGCGCTCACGGCAATGATCGCCACCGACACTGATTGGACCAGTTCTCGCTTTACCATCGACGACACAAGGGTTGAGAACCACGGGGCCCCGCTCTTTGAAGTGCGTTCACTATTGGAATCGGAGGATCTGCAGATCGACCGGCTTACGCGCGACCAGAAGCAGGTGGATGCGCGGCCCCAACGGGATTGTCATGTGCTTGTGGAAGACGAAAACAGGAGGCTCTACATTCGACGTGGCCTGAATCAGAATACCGGTGTGCATCAGCAGGACAGCTTCATCCTTCACCGGGATGGCGCGATCGAAGGCGATATCGACTGGGATTACGACGGTGTCACCCGTGTTGAAGCCTGTCCTATTGACGAGAAATGGCTCACTTTGCGAGGCGGCATTTTCACCACCTTCGCCAACCGGATGAAGCAGGAGGTCGGGTACAATTACTGGGCTCGGAATATTGTGATCAGCCGCTCGAACACAGAGGTCGACGGTTTGACCCACTACGTGGTCGGCGAGACCGCCGTAGGACATCCCTATCGGGGCTTCCTGAGTGTTCGTCAATGCGCCAACATCACGCTGCGCAACTGCTTCGTCAGTGGACACAAGATCTACTCGACGATCGGTGTGGCGGGGAAGCTGGTCAACATGGGTTCGTACGACATTAACGCTAACAACGTGGTCAATTTCCATATGATCAACTGCCGGATGAATCACATCTGCGACCGGACGCGCTGGGGCGTGATCGCCTCGAACTTCTGCAAGCACATCCTGCTCCAGAACTGTACCCTCTCCCGGATGGATACGCATATGGGCGTTTCCGGCACGTACACGATCCGCCATTGCACCCTGGGTCACATGGGGCTCAACGCCATCGGTCGAGGGAAGCTTACGCTGGAGGATTCCACCCTGTACAGCAGATCCTTGGTCAATTTCCGCAAGGACTACGGCAGCACCTGGGAGGGCGACCTTGTCATCCGCAACTGCCGCTGGGTACCGGACTGCGGTGACACGACTTGGTCCTACATGATCGATCTGAACAACGACGGCATGCACGATTTCGGCTATCCCTGCACCATGCCCCGGGAGATAATTGTCGACGGGCTGTTCGTCGACGACGGGAATCATCCTGCGGACTACCGGGGCATGTACTTCTTCACCGATCCCGATGGTGGTGGTGAAGACACCACGCCGGCAGTGGAACGCCCATTTCCGTACGTGCCCTGCCAGAAGTTGAGGGTTCGCGGACTTATCACGGCCAGTGGCAAGAAGCCTCGCGTCTCACCTAATGACGAACTCGGGAAAAGCATAGTCATGATCGAAGAGGGGGAGTCATGATTTCTGTGTGGATCAATTCACCGGAATCAGGGTGTGAGAGTGAGGCGAACCGAGCGTTCCAGACGACGCTTCGCAGCGCGTCTGAACGCAGAAGTTAGCCCCTGATCTCGAACTGTTGACACCAGAGTTCAAAGACGAGCAGGCTCCATAGAACATAACTGTGGTCGGTGCGGTGCGTGCAATGATCGGAGATCATCTGCTCGACGAGATTCTGGTTGAAAAAGCCTCGTTTCTTGACGCTGGGGTCCAGGAGTACGTCCTTTAGTGTGTCATGCCATTTTCCCCTGAACCAGTCGGCCAGCGGCACACCAAAGCCCATTTTTCTTCGTTTCCTGATAACTGGCGGGACAAGATCCCGGCATGCGTACAGAAGGATCCGTTTGCGGTGTTGCCACTGTTGCTTAAAACTCCATGGAAGGCGGCAGGCAAAGTCGACAATGCGATGATCCATGAAGGGGTTGCGCACTTCCAGGGAAGTGGCCATGGATGCCGTGTCCACCTTCGTCAAGATGTCATTGGGCAGATACGTAGTCAGATCCAGCATCGAACAGGTGTGACCCGTCGTACAAGTCTGTCCGGCTGGGAGTTGTCGTTCGAGATACCGTTTGGAAGGTTCGAATGATGCGCGCGCGAAACGTTCGCCGTACAATGCATGCTTGGCATTTTCCGTGATGCGGCTGATGATTTCCAGGTAGCGTTGATCCCGGGACACGACCGCCGCTTTACACACTCGCTGAAGTTTGCCGGAGAGTGTGCGCTCGGAGGGTCCCCTGGGCAGCAGCTTCGAAACGGCAGACGAAAGAAGGCGTCGAAACTCGAGAGGCAGCGCCTGTAGAAAGTTCATCCACTGCACAATCTGGTAGCGGTAGTAGCCGCCGAACAGTTCGTCCGCGCCGTCTCCGCTGAGTGCGACGGTTACATGTTGACGCGCAAACTGTGCCAGAAAGAAGGTGGGTAAAATCGAGGCGTCAGCGAATGGTTCCCCACAATGCCTGATCAGCCGAGGCACGAGTTCAAAGTGGCATGGATCCACCAGTTGCTCATGATGTATCGTTCCCAGGTGGACTGCCGCTTTGCGTGCATACGAGCGTTCATCGTAGTCCGCGTTTTCAAATCCAACAGTGTAGGTGTTGACCGGACGACCTGCTGTTTGCGCCATTAACCCTGAGATGATCGTTGAGTCGACGCCCCCGGACAGGAATCCGCCCAGCGGCACATCCGCCATCAAGCGCTCCTGCACACTCGTCTGAAGAAGCATGCGAAGTTCCCGTGCGCATTCGGCGAACTGTACGGGTTTCGTACACTCCTCTTGCGGCATGGTCCAATACCGCTTTGGTTCCGGTCTTTGATCGGGACGGTCGAGATCCAGCGTCAGGTAAGATGCAGGCGGCAATTTGAGAGCGTTGCTGAAAATTGTGTGTGGGGCTGGGACGTACTGATACGTTAGATAATCATGCACGGACTGTAAGCGAATATCCGGCGAAAAGCCCGGCACTGTCCGCAAGGCTTGTAATTCACTGGCAAAGATAAATGCCCCGTCGGTCGTTGCATAGACAAGAGGCTTCTGGCCCATTCGGTCGCGTGCAAGCAGGAGTTTTCGTTTGCGTTTATCGTATATGGCGAAAGCGAACATGCCTCGGAGGCAGTCAAGCATCGACGGTCCCATGCTGTCGTACAGGTGGACCAGCACTTCGGTGTCACATTGGGTACGGAAATCGTATCCTTGAGACTGCAGTTCTTTGCGTAATTCCAGATGATTGTAGATTTCGCCGTTGTAGCATACCCAGGTAGTCTTGTCTCGATTGCTCATGGGCTGGTGACCGCCGTGGACATCGATGACAGAGAGACGTCGGTGAGCCAATCCAACCGCGCCGTCGGCAAGCACGCCGCTGTCGTCCGGCCCACGATGCGTCAGGGCGTCGGTCATACGCTCAAGCGTGCATGTGTCAACCGGTTGGTCGGAATAGTGAATAATGCCGGCAATGCCGCACATGAAGTTGCTCCCGGATTAGATATTTCGCCATGAGCGCGCAATGTGCTCAGCAAGTGTTAAGATGCGCATCAGCGACCGAACCGTTCATTGCCGGCTCACTGGCCGAGCGAGTTTGATGTTTGTGCTTGCTCCCGCCGACGCATTGTCGATGGGGGAATGCCGTGGAATCGTCGGTAGGCAGCCGAAAAATAGAGTTGGTTTTTCCATCCGGTCAATGCAGCAATTTCTTTAATTGAATGGTGTGTATCTGTCAGCAATTCTGTAGCACGGCGCATGCGAATGTCAATCAACAGTTGGTGGATAGTGTGCCCCGTGGTCTGACGAAACAGTGTCGACAGATGGGATTCGGACAGACCTACCTGGGACGCTATGCTTGTCACACTCAAATCGGCATCGAAGTAGTGTGTCTGTATGAGGGCCAATGCTTGTGTGACGCACCGTTGTCCGTGACCGTGATGTCCACATGTTCCATTGTCGACGATTTCAGCGTAGGAGCAAAACAGGAGACGCAGCCATCCCAGCGCCCGTTCTTTGCCCCAACTGCCCGTTTTCAGGGCCGTTTCAACTTGGGTCATAATCGTGGCCGGCCGCGCCTGCAGCAATGTTTCCCAGCGAGACAGTTCACGCGCTGACAAAGCGGATCGGTTATCGCCATTCGAACTGCTGACGGATAAGGTTCCGTAGGCGGCCTCGTCCCCCGGCAGGTTCATAGTGACGACGGTCAGGTCCCTGTCCTGCGCAAGGTGCTTCACCGTCATATGCAGACAATTCGGGGGCACAATAACGAGCGTCCCTGTGTCGTAAGCCACGGCGGGCTTTCCGGACGCCTCGAAAATGAGCTTGCCTTGGAGTGGACAAAACAGTTCCCAGGCTTCATGAGAGTGATAGCCATGGCGCAATGGTCCGGCGCATTGTTTGCCTTCGACGAGGTGCATGCCCTCCGTGCTGTTCAATACCGTGTGGATGATCCTCAGTATCGTCCAGTCAAGGGAATCCTCTGCAGCTTTGCTGTGGTCATAGATTTTCATATATGTAGAAAATCAGGGCGGCAATTGCCCTGTCCACTGTGGCCGTCCAAGAATAGTGTAAAGTAATGGCCAGTAAGCGCCGCGCAAGAAAGAATCGTATACCCGGGTGCTCATCGGCCGGCCATGGATAACGGCGGAACCTCAAGTTTGCATGCGGTCACGTGGGCATCCCGGAATAGCGATAAGTGACATGATTGCAAATAGCCGAGAACAGGATTGAGTATGAGAAATGGGTCACAAAAATTCCGCGGACGGCTTTCATTAATCGGTGGCCTGTGCTATTTTCTTCTTTATTTTCCGAAAGCAGTTTTTTGTAACTTATCCCGCCGGGAAAATCGTACGGATTACGACTATTGACCTCGGCACTCTGAAATCTGCCGCCCCACGGGACTGGTACGGGTTCAGCAATACCTTTGCTACGGCATGCTTTTCTTCGCCTTTGCTTACAAGAAAACAAGCGTTTCTATGCATCATTTGCTCACACTTTCCGCCCTTCTCGGGGTTCTGACCATAGCTGTCCCAAATGGACTTCACGGGGCATCCCCAGGGGGGGCATTCGGTGATGGTCGGGGAAACGGCATACTGAAGGTTCAGCTACTCACCCCGGACTTCGAGAACCGCGCAAACGATGAAGACGCCTTTTATCAACATGCCGGGATCGAAGTCGATCCGGATATACAGACCTTCCTGCAGCGAGCATACACCTACGCAGAGTCGCACCAGTACGACACCGTTGCACGGCTCCTCCAAAAGGTTGTTGATGACGGGCGCGGGACCCTCCTGAACGTGGCCCCCCGGGTTTACCGTCCCGCCGACATGGCAGCTATTGCCATGCTCACCGAACTGCCGGAAGACGCGTTGGATACCTACCGCATCCTTGTCGACC
>JAIPIM010000225.1 GCA_021734725.1 Minisyncoccota bacterium
CATGTCCAGCACACTGTGTGTACGCCGTCACGCTGCAGTTTTATGACCGGATGGTATCCGCACACGCGCGGGCATCGCACGCTCTGGCATTGCCTGCAACCCGATGAACCGAATACGTTGAAATATCTTAAGCAGGCCGGGTACGAGGTGCACTGGATGGGGAAAAACGATTTGCTCGCTCCCGCTTCGTTCGCGGATTCGGTCACGCGCGTGCACCACGCTAAGAACAGCGGCGGCAGGGAATCGCTGTTTGAGCGCGACGATCCCGCTTATATGAGTTTTCTGCGCGGCCCAATGAATGGTCATCATATAGATTATGAAATCGTTCAAAACGCCATCACGTTCCTCAAGGAACGACCCGCGGATGCACCACCGTTCATGCTCTTCCTGGCAACCGCATTGCCGCACTGCCCATACACGGTTCCCCAACCGTGGTATGACATGTACGATCCGGGGGACATACCGCCCCTGCGGCCGTGCGAACGTGCCGATAAACCCGTTTTCCAGCGCCTGATTCGCGAGTACAGACGCCTGGATGAAGTGGACGATTTCGTGTTCCGCAAAATTATGGCCGTCTATCTGGGCATGATCTCATACGTAGACCACCTGCTCGGCATGGTGCTTGACGCACTCGATGACACCGGACTCACGGAGGATACCGCCTTCTTTTTCTTCTCAGACCATGGCGACTGGGCAGGAGACTACGGGTTGGTTGAAAAATGGCCAAGCGGTCTGGACGACTGCCTTACCCGGATTCCAATGATTATCCAGGCACCGGAAAACGCGGCGGGACATGTGGTCAATGAACCGATTGAGTGTTTCGATATTATGCCTACGACACTTGAGCTTGCCGGCGTGGATGTTCAGCATACGCACTATGCACGTTCACTGCTGCCGCAGCTGCAGGGCGCCAAAGGGGACCCGTCTCGCGCCGTGTTTGCCGAAGGCGGTTACGATCGGCATGAGCCACAGTGCTTCGAGGGATCTCCGGACGACGGCCTGATGCGGGACCCGAACGGCATTTACTACCCCAAGGGGCGGCAGCAGCAGGAACACCCGGAATCCGTAGCACGTGCCGCCATGATCCGGACAGCCACTCATAAGTTGATTTGGCGGCCCAACGATACCCACGAACTCTATGACCTGGCTCGTGACCCGAACGAACTCAATAATGTCTACATGGACACAGAATACCAGCCCGTGCGGGAACTCCTGATCAACCGTATGATGGATTGGTATGTCCACACCGCGGACGCCGTCCCTTTCCACCGCGACCCGCGGGGCTTCCCGCCCGATGGTTAGTCCCCAGGAGACGGGCAAACGTTCTCTTTGCGTCTCACGTCAGAATTCCTTACCTCAAGGAAAATTCAGATGCTTGTGAGTATTCAACATTTCTGTGGCTTCCAACTTACGAAAATCGCCCACCGTTCCCTGAACGTCGGAACAACCGTCGTTGCCGTCGTCGTAACGCGGGGCGTTTAAGCGTATCCGAGTACGGGTGGCGGGTAAGGGGGCGAGCAAGTGTGCAGTGGGGTGTGGCGAGTTCGTGCTTAAACCGAACGCGGCGCACACTTGCAAGCTTTACACGGTTCGCTATAGTACGCCTTGGTTACTTGAGAAACACAATTATTGAAAAGGTGACAGTCACATGAAGACGTGTATGATTATCGGCATTACAGGGGGTACGCTGGGCACGTAGAGAAGGAATGTCACCCATGTCCTGAACCTGACGGCCCTTCTCTCCCGGAAGGGCCGTTTTTGTAGAGTCGGAAAGCGATTTGCCATGAGAGACATTAGGGTTGGAATCATTGGATTCGGTACCGTCGGCGCCGGTGTGGTGGACTGCCTGCTCACAAACGGGGAGTTGATCGCGAACCGCACCGACATGCGACCGGTCGTCACGCGCATTGCGGATATGGACATCACCACGGACCGTGGGGTGGCCGTCGACCCGACGCTGCTGACGACCGACGCGGATGCCGTGGTGGGCGCCGACGACATCGATGTGGTCGTCGAATTGGTCGGTGGTACCACAACGGCCAAAACATTCATCCTGCGGGCATTGGCCAACGGCAAACCGGTGGTGACCGCGAATAAAGCGTTGCTGGCTGACTGTGGGGACGAGATATTTGCAGCGGCGGAGGTATCCTCTGCTGACGTCTACTACGAAGCCAGTGTGGCCGGAGGGATCCCTATCATCAAGGCCATGCGGGAAGGTCTGGTGGGTAACCGCATCACGGAAATTGTAGGGATCCTGAACGGCACATGCAACTATATTCTGACACGCATGGAGCAGGAATCCACGTCTTTTGACGAGGTATTGGGGCAGGCCCAGGCGGCCGGTTACGCGGAAACGCCGCCCGATCTCGACATCGACGGTATCGATACAGCGCACAAAGCAACGATCCTGGCGTCTTTGGCCTATGGCGAATGGTTCGGCATGGAACCCCTTTATGTGGAGGGGATCAGAGGCCTTGCTCTACGGGATATTCAGTACGCGGCCAATCTGGGTTACCGTGTCAAATTGCTGGCCGTCATTAAACAATGTGGGGCGGATGTTCAGATACGTGTCCATCCCACGCTGATTCCGCACGGGTCCTCCCTGAGTCACGTGCACGGCGTGAACAACGCGGTCTGGGTGCAGGGGACCCCTGTGGGCGGCACAATGTATTATGGTCCCGGCGCGGGCCGCGACGCCACGGCAAGCGCCGTGGTAGCGGACATCGTGGATGTCGGGTTAAATCTGAAGTTCGGTTCACACAGGCGCGTGCCGGCGTTCCGTGCACATCAGGGATGTGCCGGGGTTGTGCCCATGGCCGATGTGGAAACCCGCTATTATCTGCGCCTGCAGGTGAGGAACCGTGCGGGGGTCCTGGCGCAGATCGCAGGGGTGCTGGGCGAGTCGAGCATCAGCATCGCCAGTGTCCACCAACAGGAAATACACGGCGAAACCGCCCCCCTGGTCATCCTGACGTATGAAGCACGTGAGGCCAATATGCAGCATGCGCCCGTAGAAATTCGAGAACTCCAGGTTGTCTCGGAAGATCCCGTACTGATAAGAATCGAGGATATGCCGTAATATGTTGAAACACAGCGATCGTAGTGTGTGAGTGTGTGGGTGTGTGGGTGTGCTTTGCGATGTACCCCCATACCCACAAACTCCCATACTCCCATACTGCGCTGAGTGTGAGTGTGTGGGTGTGTGGGTGAGTGAGTGTGTGGGTGTGCTTTGCGATGTACCCCCATACCCCCAAACTCCCAAACTCCCATACTGCGCTGAGTGTGAGTGTGTGAGTGTGTGGGTGAGTGAGTGTGTGGGTGTGCGTTGCGATGTACTCCCATACCCCCAAACCCCCATACTCCCATACTGCGCTGTGTGTGAGTGTGGGTGTGTGGGTGTGCGTTGCGATGTACCCCCATACCCCCAAACCCCCATACTCCCATACTGCGATGTATGTGTGAGTGTGTGAGTGTGTGCGCGGGCCGAGCCCGCGCACTCCGCGGAAGACCCAAAAAACAACAACGACAAACCAAGAACCAAGAACGACGAACAACGAACAGCTCGTACAATCCCCTGATTCAGGCATTGTCGAAAACCGCTTGACTGAAAGGACTCACTCAAGGATGGCACGCATTGTTCAAAAATACGGCGGCACGTCGGTAGGCAGTCCGGAACGCATACTCAATGTTGCCCGGCGCATCAAAAAGTACCGTGACCAGGGCAATGAAATGATTGTCGTCGTCAGCGCGATGGGCGGTGAGACCGACCGACTTCTAAGCCTGGCGTCGCAATTGAACGAATCTCCGGACGAACGCGAGATCGATATGCTGCTGGCCACTGGCGAACAGCAAAGTGTCGCGCTCATGGCCATGGCGCTTCATGGACTGGGCTGCCCGGCCATTTCGATGACCGGCGCCCAGGCAGGGATTGAGACGGACGGCGTCCATTCGCGAGCGCGTATTCGCAACATCACGCCGCACCGGATCGAAGACAGCCTGGCGGATCAGAAAGTCGTTATTGTCGCCGGCTTCCAAGGGCGTACGGAAGAAGATGCCATCACAACACTCGGACGGGGTGGAAGCGATTTGACCGCGGTCGCACTGGCGGCGGTCCTCAAGGCCGACCTATGTCAGATTTTCACCGATGTGGAAGGCGTGTTCACCGCCGATCCGCGAATTGTCCCGGAGGCGCGCAAGATCGATGTAATCAGCACGGATGAAATGCTGGAAATGGCCAGCCTCGGGGCCAAGGTTATGCAGTCCCGTTCGATTGAGTTTGCAAAAAAATTCGGGGTGGTGCTGGAGGTTCGCTCCAGCTTGACAGACACGCCCGGAACCATCATTACGGAGGAAAGTGACGATATGGAAGACGTCGTTGTACGCGGTGTAAGCGCCGACAAGAACGAAGCGAAACTCACAGTCCGTCATATTCCCGATACACCGGGACAGGCCGCCAAGCTGTTCCAGATGCTGGCGGAAGCATCCGTCAATGTGGACATGATTATCCAGAACGTCTCGGAACATCAGTTGGCGGATATCTCCTGCACCGTTCCCCAGGCGGAGCTGAAGAAAATTCAAACGCAGCTGGAAACACGCATCCGCGAAGCGACCGGGGCTGAAGACATACTGTACGACGAGAATATTGCAAAAGTGTCGGTGGTCGGTGTCGGCATGCGAAGCCACAGCGGCGTGGCGGCCTCCACGTTCAAGGCACTGGCGGACCATGGCATCAATATCGAGATGATTTCCACCAGTGAGATCAAGATCAGTTGCGTGCTCCCGCTCGAGCGCGCTGACGACGCAGTCCGCATACTCCACCAGACATTCAAGTTGGGAGAAACGACCCGTGAAACCTGACGTCAAACTATACGACACAACGTTGCGCGACGGAACGCAGAGCGAAGGCGTATCGTTTTCCAAGGCTGACAAAGTCCGCATCGCCGAACGGCTGGACCGGTTCGGCGTGGCCTACATCGAAGGCGGATGGCCGGGATCGAACCCCAAGGACATGGGGTTCTTCGAGGCCATGCGAAAACATCCCCTCAAAACGGCGCGACTCACGGCATTCGGCAGCACACGACGGGCCAAGAATACGCCGGAGGAAGACCCGAATCTGCAAACACTGCTGAGCGCTGAAACACCGACGGTCACGATCTTTGGCAAATCCTGGCTGCTGCACGTGAAGGACGTGCTGAGAGTGAGCGAAGAGCAGAATCTGGCAATGATCCAGGACTCCTGCCAGTTCCTCAAGGATCACGGACGGGAAGTGATCTTTGACGCCGAACACTTTTTCGACGGTTATCTCGACAATCCGGAGTACGCCGTGGCAGTCCTGCAAAAGTCCATCGAAGGCGGAGCGGAAACTGTGGTGCTGTGCGATACGAACGGAGGAACGATGCCGGCCGATATCGAACGCATCTGCCGCGACGTGCGGGCGCAGCTTCCGGATACCGCGGAACTCGGTATTCATTGCCACAATGATGCAAACTGCGCCGTGGCCAATTCACTCATCGCGGTGGACGCCGGATGCACGCACGTGCAGGGCACCATCAACGGCCTGGGTGAGCGCTGCGGTAATGCCAATCTCTCATCCATTATTCCCGGCCTGGCGTTGAAAATGAAACGCGCCTGCGTGCCCGAGGGGTCCCTGGCGCATATGAAGGAATTGAGCAATTTCGTGTACGATCTGGCCAATATGCGACCGGATACGCATCAGCCCTACGTGGGCAACAGTGCGTTCGCCCATAAAGGCGGTATGCATGTGAACGCCGTGAAGAAAAATGCGGCGACGTTCGAGCATATAACCCCGGAAACCGTGGGCAACGAACGCCGAATCCTGGTGTCCGACCTGGCCGGCGGCAGTAATATCCTCATGAAAGCCGCGGAACACGATATTCGCCTGGACCAGAAAGGACCGGAGGTCCGGCAGATACTCAACGAACTCAAGCGACTGGAAGCCGAAGGCTATGAATACGAGGCGGCGGACGCTTCGTTCTGGCTGCTGGTCCAGAAGATGCTCAAGAAACACGAGCCGTTCTTCAACCTCGAAGGGTTCAGGGTCATCGTCGAAAAACGAGGACCGGAAGAACCCTGCCTGTCCGAAGCAACCATCAAGATCACGGTCGGCGATAAAACCGAGATCGCCGCCGCCGAGGGCGATGGGCCGGTGAACGCACTGGATATGGCCCTGCGAAAGGTCGTCACATCGTTCTATCCGGAAATCGAAGACGTGCATCTGCGTGATTTCAAGGTCCGCATCCTGGAGGGCGAAGCCGGCAGCGCGGCCAAAACACGCGTCCTCATCGAGTCAGGCGACAGTGAAACCATCTGGGGCACGGTCGGTGTCAGTGAAAACATCATCGAAGCGAGCTGGGAAGCCCTGCTTGATTCCATGGAGTATATCCTGTACCGGAATCGGACGGAAAGCTGAAGGATGAACGCTGAAGGATGAAAGCTGAAACCTGAAATCTGAAATCTGAAACCTGAAACCTGAAGCCTGAAGCCTGGTCCGCCGACCCAGTACCGCGGTCCTCAGGGCCGCAGACATGCACAAGCAGCCCGGGAGACCCGACGTTACACCGGTTGGTACCCCTGCACCACCCCCGTCACAAGCTTATGTAACCCCAGGAATGGTTGGTGTTTACTGAGGGGGTAGATTAAACCGTGGTCG
>JAIPIM010000226.1 GCA_021734725.1 Minisyncoccota bacterium
ATGCACCTTGTCGTAGCGTATACCGAAACTCCGTTTTCCGTTTGCCTTGGCCGCTCGGTATAGACGACGCTGGAAGGCTCTGACCCGGTCTTCCTGCTCTCGTGGAGTCAGTTCGATTTTGGTATCGTTGGACATGTGTTCAGCCTTCTGGGCAATCATGTCAGGCCTGTGCCTTCAAGTTTCATCATACCTCGACTGATGGTCCTTCGCTCCGAGCGGGTTCTGTTGTCCACGCTCCTCATTGCTACTACGACCATCTCCGATTCCCGACCATCGCTTTAAAACCGACTTTCAGCCTTTCGCCCTTATATCGGTCCCGTTGCCCGCAGACAGTCGCGAACACGATGTCCGGCCTCCCCGGTTAGCCACATTCACTTTCACTGCATGCCGCCGCCTTTTACACCGCCGGGTCACCGGGTGCGTTTTCCCATGTACTACCCCAGTGATATCAGGCTTTGCCCATCGAACGCAGGCTAGCCCACTCCGGAACATCCGACTCTGCCAGCGATACTTGTCGGATCACCTTTACGATGCCTTCGGCTGTTCGTCTGCCTGCGGCCTGCAGTTTCGCCTAGCCGCTCTGACTGGCTCGGAGTCCGTCGGTTGCTCTCCTGCTACATGTGTCCTCGTGATCTGTTTGCTCCGCGTTTCCACAAAGTGCCTCAGGCACGGGCCATTCATCCACCATACAGAAGCCGACGTTCCCGTCTCGCGACATTGTCACGGCGCATCGAGATCACCAGTTACCTGTTGTCCCGGCCGTCAGGCTACCTGCTTGAAATGAGAAATTAGCAGGGATACCTCCTTTCAGATATCAAGTGATCGCGGCCCGTATCGGGCACGCGCTCAACAAGTGTGAAACGGCCCTTAAGCATCGGATTCGAAATTCTTTTTTGGGGCGCGGTCGCATCGGCCATAAGGTTCTTCAAGCCTTCGAGTATTCGTGGTGAATAATGCGTTTAGCAGTTCTTACTCGTGCCTGAGTGTGTCGTTCGGCTATGTATTTGGCGGACAACATATTCGTTGTCATGGCAGGCAAAATGCCTGCCCTACTTTTTTATGTGCGTCAGTTTTCTCCGGCGGCGCAGCAGTGTGAGTGCGCCGAAGCCGAGCACCACGAGTGACGCCGGTTCGGGGACGGCATTCACCAGTTCCAGTGTGCCGTTCGCCGCGTTATACGTGGCGGAGTCTGCCCGCCCGCTCACGATCTGGATGGTCGGGTCGAATCCGTTGGGCGTGTATGTACCGAAATCGAACAGTGTCACCGTATCCGTGATCGGTGTCTCAGGACGAAATGAGAGGTACAGTGTCCACGCCCCGTTGAACGTGAGTTCGCTGCCCGTACCCAGCACCTGGTCGAAACTGATGCCGGGCGTGAGGCCGTTGATCTCGAACAGCGCCGAACTGCCGCCTTCGAGTGTCAGGTCGTCCGTCGCCAGCTGTCCGGGACTGCTGCCGGGCGACAGTGAAGCACCGGCGTCAACCGTCACCGGACCGGTGACCGAGCCGCTTCCGGACAGTGCCTGGCCGCTGGACAGAAGCAGGCCGTTGCCGGAATCCAGCCCCGTTACATCGAGCGTGGCGCCCGAGCCGATCGCGATACCGGACGAACTCGAAATATTATTGCTGCCGGCATGGGATAATACCAGCGTCCCCTCAGTGACTGCGGTCGCGCCGCTGTGGGTGTTACTGCCGCTCAGCGTCAACGTGCCGCTACCTGTCTTCGTGATCCCGCCGCTGACCGACTCACTGATGTCCGCGTTCAAGGTGATACTCTGGCCGCCCTCGGCATCGAAGATGTGGGAACCCGTGCCGGTCAGGACCAAGTCCTGGGTGATGGTCAGGTCTGTGCCTGACTTGTTGCCGATCGTCCCGTTGTCCCAGTTGAAGGTATAGACATCTTCGGCTTCAGTACCGGTTCCCCCATAAGTGATGCTGGTGGCGCGGATAACACCACCCTTGAGGTTGAGCGTGGCGTTCACGCTGCCATCCCCGTCACTGTCATCGGTTGCAGAATTGTTATCCCCGATAATGATGGTGTCGGCAATGAGCGTGCCGCCGTCCACACTGTCGGAACCGACATTCAGAATGGCTGTTGCCGAACCTGCCTTACCGCTGCCGTCAAGAGACGCCACTTTCACTGTCGTTGCATCAATCGTCCCGGCATTGAAAGAGAATGTAGTTATCCCGGCCGCGTTCAGATTGCCCCATTCATAGTCCGAGCACAAAACAAAATCACCGAACTTCGCGTCCAAGGTAGCGCCGTTCAGATTCATTGTAGTCGTCTGCGTATGCCCACTGTAGGTGACAGCGCCAAGGTACATATCACCCCGGTCCGAGTCGTCGAGTTCGCCGTTTTGACCCCGCATCTTAACGGTAGGAGACGTGAGACCGGACTGCATTGCGACGCTGATGGTGTGCATGCTCCTGGGTGTCACATATTCGTGTGCCGTACCGAGCATATAGCGGTCCACGTACAACTCGGTGGCTTCGCCGAGATAGAGGTTGCGGGCATTGTTCCACCCACTCATGCCGATGTTTTCAGCCGTCACCTTCGTATCTTGTGCGAAATATACGTGTCCTGTGGTCCCGGCGACTGCAACGAGAGGCATGTCAACCGTGGTGATATCCGCTTCCGCCAGATTCCGCATGTCCAGGATGGTTGTACTGCCGCTGTTGAAACGGTCGGTGAGGGGGTCAATGTTGAATTCGGTATTGTTATTAACCACTAGTTTACCATCACCGCTGATGATAACGTGTGTGTCCACGTCGCCCTCGTCATCGCCGGGGTCGCTGGGGAATGTCGGCGCATCGTCCACACCGACACGGAAAGCGCCCTGGACCGTGAGTGTCTGGCCGTCGTTGATCTGGGTATGATGCCAGTTGGTGTCGGTATCCTGACCTGTCACGTCATTGCCGTCGTCGGTGTAATCATACATATTCCGATAAAGCAGGTCGCCGATGGTGATCGATGAATCGACAGTGTTGGTGACGGCGGAAGTACCATCATCACTGCCCGTATTGTCAAATGTCACATTGTCACCGGTCTGGACGCCGGCGCCGTCGTCCGACCAGTTGGTGTTGCTGGACCAGTTATTGTCACCGGCACCATCGTCATACGTGATATCGGCCGCACCAGAGTGAGCAGACCCGACAAGCAGGCATGCCGCGACCACAGCGGCGCAACCCGAGATTTTTGATCGCAGGGTCCCCTGCCCTACGCCACGACAACGCCGGCGCAGCAGCAGACCGATGACCGACAGACTGATGAGCATAATCGCGGAGGGTTCGGGGACAGCATTTACCAGTTGCAGCGTGCCGTCTACCGAGTTGTACGTGGCGGAGTCCGCCCGCCCGCTCACGATCTGGATTGTCGGGTCAAATCCATTGGGGGTGTATGTACCGAAATCGAACAGGGTCAATGTGTCGGTGATCGGCGTCGCCGGACGAAATGAGAGGTTCAGTACCCACTCACCGTTGAACGTGAGTTCACTCCCGGTCCCCAGCACCTGGTCGAAACTGATGCCGGGCGTGAGGCCGTTGATCTCGAACAGCGCCGAGCTGCCGTCCTCAAATGTCAAATCGTCCATGGTCAACTGGCCGGGACTGCTGCCGGGCGACAGTGACGCGCTGGCGTCAACCGTCACCGGACCGGTAACCGAGCCGCTGCCGGACAGTGTCTGGCCGCTGGCCAGGAACAGGCCGTTGCCGGAATCCAGCCCCGTTACATCGAGCGTGGCGCCCGAGCCGATCGCGATACCGGACGAACTCGAAATATTGTTGCTGCCGGCATGGGAGAGTTCGAGGGTCCCCGCTGTGACGGTGGTCGCGCCGCTGTAGGTGTTGCTACCGCTCAGCGTCAGCGTGCCTGCACCCGTCTTCGTGATGGCGCCGCTGACCGACTCACTGATGTCCGCGTTCAAGGTGATACTCTGGCCGCCCTCGGCATCGAAGATGTGGGAACCCGTGCCGGTTAGAATGAGGTCTTGTGTGATGGTCAGGTCTGTGCCTGACTTGTTGCCGATGGTGCCGTTGTCCCAGTTGAAGGTGCGGACATCCGCGAGGTCGGTGCCGACCCCCGGTTCTATGCTTGTGGCCCTGATCGTGCCGCCTTTCAGATTGATGGTGTCATCTACTCTGCCGCCTTGCTCCGGACCGTCGTTAAGAACCGAATCGTCCAGATCCTCCTCGTGGTTTGCCAGCAGTATGGTGTCTGCGATAAGCGTGCCGCCGTCAACAGTGTCGGAGCCAATGTTGAGGGTCCCCGTGCAGTATCCTTCTCCGTTCGAAACTCGGCTGTCGGCTTCGAGCGCTCCGACATACACGGTTTGTGCGTCGATCGTGCCTTCGTTGAAAGAAAAGATCGCGTCGCTTGAATTGGCGGTCGCTTCACCAAACTTATGATTGAAGTCCGAGCCGACCACGAAGTCGGATGCCAGGATATCCAGATCCGCGCCGTTTAGATTCACGTTCGTGTCCACCTGCTGGGTGCCGAGCTGTGCAACGTTGCCGAAGTGCACGCTCGCCCGGCCCGAACCGTCACGCGCGCGGATCGTGAAACTCGGATCGCTCAGACCGGTCTGCAAAGCAATGTCCAGATCGGAAGCGGTCTGGCCTTCACACCAGTAATTCAGACGGATTTCATCAATATTCAGGACCGTCGTCTCACCGACATGAATCTGGTCCTGGCTCCCCCATCCCGATGTCTGGATTTTGTCCGCGGTGATGGTCGTGTCCTGGGCAAAATAGATGATCTGATCGGTATAGCCCTGCTCGCCGTCGCCGCTGGTGTCGTAGGTGGTATCATAGAAGTTTTTAGTTGTGATATCGGCAGATGCCAGCTCACTCATATCCAGAACGGTCCGAGTGCCGGCGAAGCGCCAGGTCACCGGGTCGACCAGAACCTGGCTGCTGTTATTCACCACAAACGATCCATCGCCGCTGATCTTGACGTAGGTATCGACATTCCCATTGTCGCTAGAATCATCGACGGCGTCGCCAGCTGCAGAATTCGGGCGAGTGTCATTGCCGACAATGAATTCCCCCTGCACCGTCAGAGTTTTGGTGCTGTTGATCTGCGTGTGGTGCCAGTTGGTGTTGATATTCTGACTCGTCACCTTTGTGCCGTCGGCCGTGAACTCGTACATATTGCTGTACTGCAGTTTGCCGACCGTAAAATCATCGTCAACAATGTTTGTCACGTCATCGACGCCTCCATCGACCGTCCCATCATCATTGAACGTGACGTTCTCACCACTGGCGGGCGCCGAGCCGCCCCAGTTGGCGCCGTCGGACCAGTTGTCGTTAGCGGCTCCGTCAGTGAAGGTGGCGGCGACAATCCACGGACTTGTAGCCAATGCGAGGGCGAGGACTGCGAATACTGTTGTCAGATGTTTCATTGTGGATCTCCCTTTTTTTCCCTTTTACCGATGATTGAATGGGTTTACGTTAACGGATTCAAGCCATGTCTCCTTCTTCTGGTGGTGTTGCGCTGCACAGAACGAAATGATTCGCAGAGCGGAAAAGTATCGGCTCTGTGACATGTCACTACCGAAAGGTATCGTACACAGTGAAAAATGTCAAGCAGGATTGCTGAGACGCTTCCCACGAGTACGGCTCACCGGTCCCGCCCCAGCGTTCTACAGCCTTCGAGAAAGCGGGCGTAGACCTCTTGCGGGGAAAAGGCCCGAGAATAGAGCGCAATCTCGTCCATGGCGCCGGGGAACGGGCTGCAGCCGGCAGAAGTGCCGATGCGGAACGGTTCGGCGCTGTTGCGAATCTTGAGTTCTTCGGGCTCTTTCCCTGTTTTCTCATCCGGCTGGGCGGACGGGCGTTCATCCCAGGGATGCCTGCGGCCGTTGATGTAGAGAGCGATTTCCTGACCGTCCCACACGGCAACCAGGTGTGTCCAGACATGGATCGGGATCGCGTTGCCGTCACGCGGGTTGGACTGCGTGTTCTTAACCTCCCGCTGTTCGAATTCCGATCCGTTGACCTCGAACCACATGCGCGTGGCATCATTTCGCAGGTGCAGGCTGTAGGCGCCGTCGAACTTTTCGCCATAGCCTTTTCCGGCGATGTAGGGCGCCCATCCGCCGGCCTCACGGCGCACCCAGGCCTCCAAGGTTAGTGGCCCTTTCAAATCAAGCGAATCCTGATCCGGCACTTCAACAAAGCACGTGTGTTCCGGCATCATGCTGTAAAGTGCCTGTCCCTCGATGCCCGGACAGCGTTCCACGCGTCCGTGGCGCCACTTTTTGTACTCTCCGTGAAGGTTGTTGCCGGAGCTGTCACGCGCCACCGTACCGTCGGCTGCATTTTCTTCGTCGAACCGCCACCAACCGACCAAGGCGCGCTGACGCAGGGTTTGAAGGTTTTCATCGTCCGGCAGATCTCCGACCTCGCCTGGGTCGCTGTCCAGCGTAAGGATCCCCAGCGGTGTGTCCGTTGTAATATCTTTAACTGGCGCGCCGGTTGGCACCCACCTCGGCTCGCCCCCGGTCGGGCCACCGCGGCGGACCGTGTTGAGGAACAACCGGCCTCCGGGCGCCAGGTCCATAGCATCGAGCGGCACGGTCATTTCGCCCCCCCAGCGCCCCTTCGGATGGCGTGACCTGGCGGTGATGTCGGCGTCCCA
>JAIPIM010000227.1 GCA_021734725.1 Minisyncoccota bacterium
CGATATCCCAGTCATCGAAGTGAAAGACAGTATCCTGCCCGGCATGCCCGTAACCATCCGGGGCTACCTGGAACAACGGTGCGTTGCGCGCCGGTTACACCTGCTCACAGGACTATCGGTCCAAGCGTTTGACGGCCGCACTGTCGAGTTATCCGACGGCAGCCGAATGGAGAATGTTTTTCTGTGTTGGTCCACGGGGACAAAGTTTGGCCTGCCCATCGCCGGCGATCACGACACGATCCGCGATGGCCGCATAGTTGTTGACGAATTCCTTCGCGTTCCGCCGCATCCAGAGGTCTTCGTCGCCGGGGATGCAGCAGCCATGTCCGACCGCAACGGTAATCACCTGCGGAAAGCAGTCAATTTCTCCGTCTACTCAGGCCGCTGCGCGGGCAAGAATGTGCGTCGAGTTGCCCAAGGGGACACCCCGCGCTCATTCACTCCGAAAGATCTCGGATGGGTGATTCCGTTCTGTAATACGGCAACAGGCAAGCTTTTCTCTAAGGTCACTGTCCGCGGACGATTTCCGCTGGCTCTTCATTACTTCATGTGTGGCTATCGCAATTACAATACCACGAACCGCCTTCACTTTCTAAATCTCATGCTTCGCGCACTTACCTGCAAGCACTGACATCCATCATCACTGTTTGACACGGGAGCCGGCACCGGATATACTATTAGGTTTATCGCCTAACTCATGTTTAAGGAATAGCTTTTCTATTAGCCCTGGGACCAAATACCTCTCCAGAGTACATGGGAGAAGAGACCATAGATTCTATTGATGCGAAACTGCAGGCATTACGGCGTATACTGCATGACACAGGAAGCCTGGCAATCGCGTTTTCAGGCGGCGTGGACAGCACGTTTCTGGCGGCTGTCGCTGTTGAGGAATTGGGCGACAGGGTGCTGGCGGTCACTGCTGCCTCGCCGTTGTTCCCTAAACACGAACAAGAGGAGGCCCTGGTACTGGCCGAGAGGATGGGCATTCGCCACATTGTGCTGCCAGTCGACCAACTCCCGATCCCGGGATTTTCTGACAATCCACCGAATCGGTGTTATCTTTGTAAGAAAGTACTGTTCCAAAACTTGCTCGGTGCTATTGAATCTTACGGCATCACGCAGATGGCAGACGGCACCAATGCGGAGGATGCTCAGGATTTTCGTCCCGGCCGAAGAGCCGCGGCGGAGTGTCACGTCTTGAGCCCGCTTCTTGAAGTCGGTATGACCAAGGCTGACATTCGTGCACTGTCTCGGCGAATGGGTCTGCCGACGGCGGATAAGCCGGCGTTCGCATGCCTGGCAACACGTATCCCATATGGCGTCACAATCACGCGTGACAAATTGCGGGCCATCGAGGCTGTTGAAGAGGAATTGCGTGCATCGGGTTTTCGGCAATACAGAGTCCGTCACCACGGCGAACTGGCGCGCATTGAAGTCGAGCCCGATGAGATTGCAAGGTTGTGCACACAATCGATCCGCCAGCGCGTCATGGCGGCGGCCCGCAGGGCGGGTTTTCTTTATATCACAGTGGACCTGCAAGGGTATCGAACTGGCAGTCTTAATGCGGCCCTGGACGATACCGCGTAAACACGGAGAGAGGCCCTCCCCCTTTTTGGAAAGAGACTTAAACAAGAATACGTGCTGTCGGGTTTGCCGGAACGGTCGTTTATCAAAGGAGTAGAACGATGAGCTATTATCCAGATAATTCGCTGTCTATAGGACACACACCGCTGGTCAAACTGACTGGGGTGGCCGGTGCAAAAGCCTTAGTGCTCGGCAAAGTTGAGAGCAGGAATCCGGCGTTTTCGGTAAAATGCCGCATTGGGGCCAACATGGTATGGGATGCTGAGGCCCGGGGTGCGTTGAAACCGGGAACGGAGATCATTGAACCGACCAGCGGGAACACTGGGATTGCACTCGCCTTTGTAGGTGCGGCACGGGGGTATAAAGTAACCCTTGTAATGCCTGAAACCATGAGCATGGAGCGCCGCAACATTGTGCAAGCATTCGGCGCCAACCTCGAACTCACACCCGGCGAAAAAGGCATGCCGGGTGCGATTGAGCGGGCCGAGCAGTTAATGGTGGAATCCCCCGGCAAATTCTTCATGCCCCAGCAGTTCAACAATCCCGCCAATCCTGCCATTCATGAAAAGACCACCGGTCCCGAAATCTGGGAGGACACGGATGGCGGTGCCGATGTGTTGGTGGCAGGAGTCGGCACGGGCGGCACCATCACGGGGATATCGCGGTTTTTCAAGAAGACAAAAAAGAAAGATATTGTCAGTGTGGCGGTCGAGCCGGCAGCCAGTCCTGTCATAACTCAAACCCTGGCCGGCGAAAACCTGCGCCCTGGGCCGCACATGATTCAAGGTATCGGTGCCGGATTCATTCCGGAAGTACTGGATTTGTCAGTGATCGATCGTGTGGAAAAAGTGAGCAACGAAGAAGCCATGGACTATGCCAGGCGCCTGGCGCTCGAGGAAGGACTGCTTTGCGGGATTTCGTGCGGGGCGGCTACGGCGGTGGCAGCACGCATAGCGAATGAGCCGGAGTTCGAAGGTAAAACCATTGTTGTCATCCTGCCGGATAGCGGTGAACGCTATCTCTCAACCACGCTTTTTGGCGGGCAATAGTCGGTTGCAGAGGTGTATGTTGCGTGCCCCACATTCGTCATCCGGAGCAAGCGTTACCGTACCTTTATCTCCACCTCGGAAACTTCTTTTGGACAGTCAGCCCCGGCGGATGCCTGCGAATAAATGCCGTATCCCATAAACGGAGGGTTCCCTGAATAATTGTACAGCCAGACTCCGCCGTGCCGGTTACCAGGCTCAATAACCACCTCGCGCCCCCGCCAATGTCCTTTTATAGTGACGGTCTTGAAATGGCCCCGCAGGCTTTTACCGTCATAGTAGGAATGTTCACTTTCATCGCCGCTCAGACGCTCAATTTCCAACTCACATCCAGCTGTCAGACGCTCCGCCTCTTCGAGCGTTATGTCCTGGGGAAACACATGAGACCGCGGGATACCAATGCTCAGTCGTGGCGCTGTGCGATACTCAATATCGTCCGGTTCTGTAAGTTCAGCGTTCAAAACTACGCGGTTTCTGTAAAACTTGTAGGAGACCTCCACAATAACCCCCGAGTCGAACTCCATGGTGAACGCAACCTCCTGAGGATTCCGCTTCGCGGCGGGAGGATCGATGAATTTGATTAACTTACGGTGTCGGGTGTTCCTTTTGTCGTCAGTATATCGGGCGGCAATACCACAGTTAATGGTTTCTTGAAATTGTCCTTCAACCTTCTTGACTTTGGGTTGAATATGCAATGTCCCCCGTTCCGACACCCACGCTTCGAAGTCTTGTCCGGAATAATGTGCGTTCTTCCAGCGGATCGACCGGACTTTGCCATGGCGTATCTGCTTCCAGCTCGAATCCTTCAGTATGGGAAGCAGATCGGGACGGGGCTCCGGCGGTATGGCCGCGGCCGCGGCCTTACCCACGATCTTCTTAACATACGCCTGATCGTCACTGCTCAGGTCCGTTATGCCAATCGTCATAACTTTGCCGTCTTCCATTTTAACGTTAACCATGCCGTCATCAAACGATGAAAATTGCCCCTCAACCGTTGCCCCCGTGGAACTGGTCCATGTCCGCATCGGTTGCTCATCCGCCGCGCGGCTCGCCAATGCACCTGTCACCATCAAAAGTGTTACGTAAATGGTAATTGTACCGCGCCACATTTTTGTCGTATTTATAGCTATCATCCGATATACTCTCGTTGTTCGTTTACGCCTTCGCTCCAGCCGACGGGTTCGCAAGCCCGAGGCACAAGTGCTTGTGCTTGCGGCTCCGCCTATGTGCTTGTAATTTAGCCGTTTCTATCCAAGTGTCCAGCGCCTCACGGGAGGGGTCAGGGTCATTCCGTTCCAGCCCCCATGCGAATTGGTGTTAGAGCGTCATGCCGCGCAGGCGCAAGGCATTCGAAACAACCGACACCGAACTCATGCTCATAGCGGCCGCGGCAATGACCGGACTGAGAAGAATGCCGAAGAACGGATAGAGGACTCCTGCCGCAATAGGCACGGCAGCGGCATTATAAAAGAAGGCAAAGAACAGGTTTTGCCGAATATTCCGCATCACACGCCGGCTGAGCCGCACCGCTCGCACAATTCCGCGAAGGTCCCCTTTCACCAAGGTAATACCGGCGCTTTCAATCGCCACATCCGTGCCGCCGCCCATGGCTATGCCGACATCGGCTTCCGCAAGTGCCGGCGCATCGTTGATGCCGTCTCCGGCCATGGCCACGCGTTTTCCCTGCTCGCGTAATGTCCGGATACGCTGGTTCTTGTCTTGAGGGGCCACACCTGCCGCTATGTCGTCAATGCCGAGTTCCCCCGCAACAGCACGCGCTGTCTTTTCGTTATCACCGGTAACCATGATGACCTCCAATCCGAGAGCATGCAGTGTCCTGATTGCATCTGGCGTGCTTTCTTTGATCGGGTCGGAGAGCCCTAACACCCCGGCGGCTTTGCCGTCAACAGCCACACAAATCACAGTCTCGCCCCGCTCCTGAAAGTCATCGATGGATGAACGAATCTCGTCAATCCCGGTTACCTCGGCTTCCTCGAGAAAATTGAGTTTGCCTACCCTGACGTGTCGTCCCTTAACTGTCGCAAAAACACCGCCACCGGTGGTTGACTCAAAATCCGCGCTTGACTCTAACCTCAGGTCCCGGTCTTTCGCGGCGCTCACCACCGCTTCCGCGAGGGGGTGCTCACTGTTTTGTTCCACTGACGCCGCCAAACTGAGGAGATCCAGGTCTTCCCATCCTCGCGCCGGTACAATATCCGTGACGCTGGGGCGCCCCTCGGTAAGGGTCCCTGTCTTGTCAACGACGATGGTGTCTATTTTCTCCATCGCTTCGAGCACTTCGGCGTCTTTGATGAGCACGCCTTCCGTCGCCCCCCGCCCCACACCAACCATAATGGACATTGGGGTCGCTAATCCCAGTGCACATGGACAGGCAATGATTAACACGGCAACAGCAGTTACAATAGCGTGCGCCAAACGCGGGTCCGGCCCAGCCAATGCCCATATGATGAACGTGACAACTGCCACGGCTACAACGGCTGGAACAAAATAAGACGCCGCAACGTCGGCCACCCTCTGGATGGGTGCCCGACTCCGCTGGGCGGCGGCAACCATGTCGATGATCCGTGAAAGAACCGTGTCTTTGCCGACCCTTTCAGCCCGCATCAGGAATGCTCCACTTGTGTTCAGCGTCCCTCCAGTCACATGATCCCCTTCCCTCTTGTCCACCGGCACCGGCTCCCCGGTGATCATAGACTCGTCCACTGAGCTTCCGCCCTCAGTCACCTCCCCGTCGACAGGGATTTTCTCGCCAGGACGGACACGCAGTGTATCGCCTTGCCGAACTTCTTCCAGAGATACTTGGTGCTCTTCACCATCACGCACTACCCGTGCGGTGGTCGGTGCAAGTTCCATGAGTTCACGGACGGCCCTACCGGTCTTCTTCCGCGCGCGCAACTCCAAAACCTGCCCAAGCAGCACTAGCACCGTAATCATGGTTGCCGCTTCGAAGTAAACCGCCACATGACCGTTTTCCCGGAACGAAGGGGGAAACACCTGAGGGGCCAGTACCGCAACAACGCTATACACATAGGCGACCCCTGTACCGAGCGCTATCAACGTAAACATGTTCAAATTCATGGTTACCAGCGAACGCCAGCCGCGCTTGAAGAACGGCCAGCCTCCCCATAAAACCACGGGGGTCGCCAGCACCAGTTCAATCCAGTTACTAACAGCTTTGGAAAGGACTTCCCGCATTGGCACGCCGGGTATCATCCCCCCCATGGCGAGAGCAATAACTGGCAGCGCCAGGACCAGGCTCACCCAGAAACGGACGGACATCATCCGGAGTTCCCCGTCACCTTCTTCCGGCTCGGCCTGCACGGTTTTCGGCTCAAGGTCCATCCCGCATTTTGGACAATCGCCGGGCGTATCCTGCTCCACCTCCGGATGCATGGGACATGTATAGACTGTTTTCTGCCTGGTTTGCGACGGTCCCGCAGGCTCCAGGGACATACCGCATTTCGGGCATTCACCCGGCTTGTCGCTGGCGACGCCCTCACACATGGGGCAGACGTATTCAGCTTGCCCCGTGCCGGTTCCATCCTCGGATGCTTCCCGGGAACCTCCATCTCCCCGCAGAAATTTGTCCCGGCACTGTTCACAACAGAAATAATACGTTTCCCCATCCCGTTCGGCTGTCAGGGCTGAGGATGGGTCTACGTCCATTCCGCATATCGGATCTTTAGCCATAAGTACCTACCTTTAATTCCGGCTTACGTCTCTTATAACGATTGTACCGCCGGCACCACCATCCACCAGTCGGGATGTCACTGATATGATTATTCGAAAAGCCCGAATTCTCCCTCTATATTTAACATGCATGAACTGGTCAAGTCCTGGCTTAAAGTTGACACTTTCTCAAAAGGCATCTAAGTGATTTTTCTTCTTCATAACCTTTGGCAGTTAGCCGCACTGGGTGCTTCGCTCCCAGTGTCAGGGAACGGTCGTCGCGGAGCGGAGCCCGTC
>JAIPIM010000228.1 GCA_021734725.1 Minisyncoccota bacterium
CGGCGCAGGTTGTCTCGTTCTTCCATGCACCGTCGGTGGGCGTCATTCAACCGTTCGAAGCGCTCGAGACCGTCTGGGGGAAACGATGTCACAACGAGGGGGAGTGTCTTCAGGTCATTTTCCGCGGTTTGTAATGTTGTCCAGTCTTCCCATGCCGCGAGACAGGAGTCGACTTTTCTCAGGTGCAACGATACCTGATCGAGCGTCTTCCGGGTTTCGTCGAGTTGATGCTCCAGGGTTTTGAGTTCCAGCTTTGTGTCCGCATAAAGAGAGAGGGTTCCGGTCGATTCCCGCAGTTTCTGGCGTACCTGATCCAGTTGACCGAGCAGGTGGTTGATGGCGGGTTTCCGCCCGCCTGGTTTGAAGAGTTCATCCAGCCGGTTTGAGACTGTGTTTTGGGCATTGGCCAGGGCGGCCAGTCCGGCGCCGCTGCTGGCGGCATAGAGCGCGGTGCCTACACTGTCATCCTGGAGCGAGTCCAGCGTCTGCAACTCATTGAGGCTGAACGCATAGATATTTCTGAAAAGGTCGGCGGTCATGCCGGCGAGCAAATCGTTGAGTTCGCGTTTCCCGCCGGTGGAACCATCGTCGAACGTGAGTGTAACGGCCCCGCCGTGTGTTCCCGGGTGTCGTTGTACGATAACCGTGCCGAACTCTTTGGATGTGAATGTGAGGCGACCGCCGTGGGTACCCCCGCGCAGGGGAGGGTACTGTTTGCGTGCCATTCGTTTGTCCGGAAACCCGAAGAGGACGGCGCGAATGAAGGCCAGGCAGGTGGATTTTCCGGCTTCATTATCGCCCCGTACGAGCATGAGACCGTCCGGAAAATCCTGTGCTTCCAGGTCATGGAAGATACCGAATCCATCAATATGAAAGCTGTTCAGGTTCATTCTGTTTCTTCTTCCAGCAAGTCC
Source organism: Minisyncoccota bacterium (assembly GCA_021734725.1). Taxonomy (GTDB): domain Bacteria; phylum Verrucomicrobiota; class Lentisphaeria; order Oligosphaerales; family MVZH01; genus JAIPIM01. The sequence continues at coordinate 915 of JAIPIM010000228.1, forward strand.
AGGCAGATTCTTTCGGCATCGTGGAGCATCCCCTTTACATCGTCGTCACTTAAATGGTCCAGCGCTTGTCTTGCCCTGGTATGGTCATGCAGAGTCGCCAGGGGGCCCTGTTTAAGGGCGGCACAAAGGTCCTTTGAGTCGCGATATTCAGCAGCGGTGGTCAGGACTCGACCGAGCAAGTCATTTTGTTGCCGTCTTTCTTCCAGGTCAATATCCGGCTGGCATCTGGGCGTTAACTGTTCGATCCAGACAAAGGGGGATGTTTGGGCGTACGTTTCACGCAGGCGTTCACTGACATCGGTGATGGCGGTGCCTCCCTGGAGTTTGTGAAACAATGGTGTTCGGCCCGTGAGGATGACGCGACAGATGAGCGGACGTCCATCCGTTGTTTCGAGTATATCATCTACGGCGGTTGTAATTTCTGACTCGAGTTTATCGAACGTCGTGATGTTTGTGGCTTCCACCTCGATGTCGTGCCAGCGTACGGCATCCAGGGGACAGAATTCCAACGAGGTTTCTTTGGTGTCGGTATCGACGGTAACCAGATAGCATCCACGGGGTCCCGGTTCGCGTATATGAAGTCCCTGGCTATTGCCGGGATAGACAACGTATGGAGATTGCGACAGGATGTTTCGGCTGTGTACGTGTCCGACAGCCCAGTAATCGATGGGCGCATTGGCGAGGTCGTCAAGCGTACAGGGTGCGTACGGATCGTGGCCGGTACGTGAGCCGATAGTGCAGTGTAATGCAGCAATGTGGTAGAGTTGCGGGTCAACTGGGGCGAGTTCTTGGAAAGCCACTGCCAGATTGTCGGATACGTTTGCGGCGTCGTGGCTTACGCCCGACACGGCGACAGTCCTGCGGCCTTCGTGTTCGACGAAGACGGTTGAGGGGGGCCTCGGGCCGAAGATATGAACGTTGTCCGGCCAGTCTATGGCGCGTGGTTCCGCTGTGAGGGGGTCGTGATTACCATGTACGATGAACGTCTGGATGCCGTGTTCGCTGAGTCGTTGAGTTCCATCGCGGAACAGCAGCAGTGCGCGGGCACTTTGGTCAGCGGCGTCGTATACATCACCGCTTATAACCAGGAACTCTACGTTTCGCTCGATGGCGAGTGTCACGAGGTTGTTGAATGCCGTTGTGGTGGCATTTCGTACATACTTGGTAATGTGCGGGTAGTATTCCGTATCCACGCAGAGGCCGCGGAACGGACTGTCCAGATGCAGGTCAGCGGCATGAATAAAGGACAGGGTTGGCACGTGTACCTCCTGTCAGGCGATTCGGCCCATTGCTAGCATAGAGATAAGGTAGGCGACATAGATAGAGATCAGTGTAATGCCTGTTTTTCGGCCGATGCGTCCGCGAACCAATCCCAGGCCGAACGCAACGGTACAGATGAGCAGTGCAACCGGGATATCGAATGGGACAAGCCAGCGGTCGGTCGGATAGAGTGGGGTGATCGCCGACGAGGCGCCGACAACCAGAACAATATTGAGGACGTTCGCTCCGAAGATATTACCGACGGACACGGCTTCCGCGTTTTTACGAATGGCGCTGATACCGGTGAACAGTTCAGGAAGGGAGGTACCAAGTGCGATGAAAAGGAGCGATATGACCGCTTCGCTGATTCCCATGTTGCGCGCGAGGCGCTGGCCGAATTCAACCAGCAGGTAAGCCCCGCATGCAACTGCGGCGGCCCCACCGGCGAAGAGGAACAGGCGCTTGGTTATCTCATGGGTTGTCACATGTACGCGTTCGGGGGAATGAGGCTCCTGCACAGTCGGGTGTGGTTCATCGACGGTGTGGAGGGATTCATAGTAATTGACAACGATGAAGACACCGACGAACACGAGTAGCGCGAGTCCTTCCTGTCGGGTCAGTGCGAAGGCTGTCTCTCCTTCGGCAGGCCACATGATGAGAAGGCAGATAAGGATAGCGCCGAGCATGAACGTTCCTTTAATGAGGAATATTTCACGTTTAATTCGGGCGACGGTAAAGAAGAGGACCACGCCCAGGATCAGGCCGGTGTTGCAGATAATGGATCCGACGGCATTGCCGATCGCTATATCGGCAGTTCCTTTGAGGGCTGCCGTAGAGGAGGAAACCAGTTCCGGAAGAGTGGTGCAGAAGCTTACAATAGTGGCGCCGATGACCACTTGGGAGATACCTGAGGCTCGGGCCATCCAGACGGCATTGTCAAGAAACAGGTCGCTGCCTCGGATGATGATGATGAAGCCCAGCAGGAAAAGGGGGAGATTCAGGTAAAGGGCATCTGGTACGGGCATGATGGGCTTTTCGCTGCTGTAAGTATTATGCTAAATTCAGTTTGGCGTATTCATCGATTTGAGTATCGACACCGAAGGTGCTGGCAATGAGAGCCACGCGGATCCACATGCCGTTACGAACTTGTCGCCAGTAGACGGCTCGAGGATCCGAGTCCACTTCCGTGGCGATTTCTTTGCGACGCGGTAGCGGGTGCATTAAGACGGCATTTATTTTCAATTTTGTCAAGTGTTCTTTCCGGAACGCATACGCCGAGATATCGATCGTGCCGCTTTCTCCCGGGATTTGGTCCCATTCGTCCTGAATGCGGGTCATATAGATGGCGTCGGCTTCCGGGATAATGGCTTCGAAATCGTTGCTTACATGGTAGGTGACGTCCTTGGCGTTCAATTCATCAAGTACGTCTTGGCCAATCTGCAGCGGTTCGGCCGTCACAAAATGTTGCACAACGTTGTTATAGTTAGTCAACAGGCAGGACAGTGAGCGTACGGTTCGGCCGCGGGCCAAGTCGCCGACAAACACGACGGTCTTACCGTCGATGCCGCCGGTTTTTTCGAAGCTGCGCTGGAGGGTGTAGATATCCAGAAGTGCCTGGGTTGGGTGTTGATCCTTACCCGACCCCGCGTTGATGATGGGGACTGGTCGCTCTGTGTGAGAGAGGATCCACGCCATTTTTTCGGCGAATCCCTGCTGTGGCGTCCGCATGATGAGCAGGTCGAAATATGAACTGAACGTACGGACGGTATCCTCTGGGCTTTCCCCTTTCATTTCGCTTGACGTGGAGGTGTCACGCACTTCCGCGACTTTCAGACCGAGGATTTGGCAGGCTGCGTAGAAGGACAGGAAGGTACGGCTGCTGGGCTGTGAAAAATAGAGCATGACCCGCCGATGCTCCAGCATCTGGTTCAGGAAATGCATGCCTGTCTTGCTCTTGGCAATACGGCGTATTTGAGTGGCCAGCAGGCTGAGGCGATCGAGCATTGTGCGATCAAATTGCTGTGCCACGAGTGTATGATAAGGCCGGTGGGCGACGTTAAAAAAGCCGGCCTTTGCTTTGGGGGGCAGTTCTCGAAACTCCTCGTAAGTGATATCCGTGAACTGATTTGCTCTCATCGTTTACCCCTTTCAGTCACTGCAATGAGGTGTCCTGCTAAGCGTTATCGCTCGTCACTCAGTTCCGACAGCCGTCATGATTCCCCAAGTGTTGCCACCATCATAGCCTTTATGGTGTGCAGACGATTCTCGGCTTGATCAAAGACTTTCGAGAACGGCGCTTCGAAGACATCGTCGGTCACTTCAAGCGCTCCGCATTCGCTGGTGTATACGGTGTCATGATTATGGAAAGCGGGGAGACAGTGCAGGAAAATGACCCTGTCGGATTCCAGATTGCCCGTGCGTTGCATCATAGACATGTTCACCTGATACGGTTTCAGCAACCGTATCCGCTCGTCCATGACCGCTTCTTCTCCCATGGAGACCCAGACGTCGGTGTAGACCACATTAGCGCCACGGACCGCGTCATCAACGTTCTGGCTTACGGTTATGGTGCCGCGGTTTTTCTCTGCTATTTGCATGACTTGTTTAACATGTTTCTTTGCGGGTGCGAGCTGGGGTGGACAGCAATTGACGAAATTGACCCCTGCTTTAGCGCATCCCAGCATCAGCGAATTGCAGACGTTATTGCGACCGTCTCCGACATAGACGACGGTGAGTCCCTCCAAGGACTCGAATGTCTGTTTTACGGTGAGCAGATCGGCCAAAATCTGCGTTGGATGAGCGTCGTCGGTGAGGCCGTTCCAGACCGGGACCCCTGCGTAGTCGGCCAGCGCGCTTACGGTGGCGTGGGCGAATCCCCGGAAGAGAATACCGTCGAACATCCGTCCCAGCACACGCGCCGTGTCAGGCACGGACTCTTTTTTCCCGAGGTGTATATCTTCTTTCCCGAGATATTCGACGTGTCCTCCCTCGTCGAAGGCGGCGGCGGTGGCTGCGCAACGCGTTCGCGTGGATGCCTTCTCGAATACGAGTGCAATATTCTTGCCGCGCAGGAGTTGTTCGCTGCCGCGCGGTTGCTCCTTCTTTTTCTCCTTCAATCGCTGAGCCAGATTGATCAATTGGAGGAATTCTCTGTCAGACAGATCATTGAGTGTAAGCAGATGTCTTCCTCTGAGGTCGGGCTGAATGATCATGACCAGAATACCCTTCTGTAGTGCCGGTAAAACCGGCTATCCTCATTAAGAAATACTAACGTAGCACATATCGCCCTCTTTGCATATACCGACGGCGTTGGTTTTACGGTATGTACATGGTCCCAGGGGTGCGGCAGCCTTGGGCTTCAATCGGAAATACGATAGATCAACACCGGCGGTGTTGTGTCATACCGGAAGTTCACGACGAAACGCCGTCATTTCATTTGGAAAAGGTGCTGTTCCTGATCCCGGACGCTTGCTGACGCACCGGCGCACACATCCTTTCGGCGGACGCGGACGGGGATGCTTACGATACACGATTAGCTTCGCGCAGGCCGTACGCGTCGCCGTACACGTTCACCGACCGTTTCCCGTCTCGTCACTCACGCACCCACGCACATCGCGCAGTCTTGCAAAACCTCATGCGGGCGCGAGCATGGTCGAACCGCTTTCGTTTCCGCCTCAAAAGGATGCATAGAGCTGGCTTTGTTTACTGAGGGGATAGGGTAAACCGTGGTCGCCGGGTGGAACCGCCTCCCACATTCAAGTGCTACTATGAGTTACTCAGCCGGTCGCCGGGTGGAACCGCCTCCCACATTCAAGTGCTACTATGAGTTAGTCAGCCGGTTGCGGCGTGGAAGCCCCTCCCACATTTTTTTCGGAACTGGTTGCTCAGCTTTTTTTTACTGCCGGTTTCCAGGGAAGGGGGTTTTCCTTTGGAAATCGGGCAGGAATTCTGACTCGCCATCCAAGTTTTGTATGAAAACCTGCTGAAAGTCGAGCTCATGGAGTGTGTTGCACACTCGCTGGTAGTCGTCCGCGGTGACCTGTCTTGTCAGTTGACCGCGTCGTGTGCATTCGGGCATAGGTTTATACTGGCTTAAGACGGATAGGGGGAGCATTCGACCGAACCTATCGCGCAGTTGGCGAAGCAGACGGATGCTGTCGTCTGCATGACCGGGGAGAACGAGGTGTCGTACGAGCACGCCCTCCCGCGCAGTACGTGTGCCGGTCACGTCGAACGGTTCGAGGAAGCCGCGGGTCGCGACCATTTGTTCCAGGGCCGCCATTGCGACTTCAGGATAATCGGGGGCGTTCATACACATGGCGGCGAGATCGGGTGACGCGAATTTAACATCGGGCATGAAAATGTGGAACAAGTCAGCGACATCCGATATCAGTTCCGCGCGTTCGTAACCGCTGCAATTATAGAGGAATGGAATGGT
>JAIPIM010000229.1 GCA_021734725.1 Minisyncoccota bacterium
GGCATTCAGGATCGCAGCGTTCTGCTAAGACCCGTTGGTTGTTCTGTTTTTGCCTATTATTATGTGGATTGCGGCAATATTCAGGTCTCACACGGCAGAGCGCCGGCGGTAGGGGCCGCCGTTAGACGATCCACTCAGGATGCCATTATCATCTCCTATCAGGGGGACGGCGACCTTTGCTCAATTGGGTTCAACCAGACGTTTCAGGCAGCGAATCGGGGCGACGGCATGGCCGTTTTCTTTGTCAACAACGCTGTGTACGGAATGACCGGAGGGCAAATGGCCCCGACAACACTGATTGGTCAAAAGACGACCACCAGTCCGCGTGGGCGTACCGCTGTCAATGATGGGTATCCGGTACGGGCCTGTGAAGTTCTCGATACGCTGGACGCACCGGTTTATATCGAGCGTTGTTCTCTTGCCGACAGTAAACGAGTGCAGAAGGCGCGGCGCGCGGTCCGCAAGGCCTTGCAGATACAGAAAGAGAACAAGGGGTATGCCTTCGTCGAATTTTTAAGCCCCTGCCCGACAAATGCGAAACTGTCGGCCGTTGAGACCGCGGACTTTGTTACGGAGCACATGGAGAAGGTTTTTCCTCTTGGCTGTTTTCGAGACCGTAGTAACGACGTGGAATCCATGGACCGAGTGAAGCGTTCATTCGACATGAAAGCTCTGGATGATGTATTTTTTGCGGAGGGGATTGCGACAGAGGGTGCTGCAGGTTTGCAACGGCCCCCGTATACGATGCGTCGAATAAAGGTGGCCGGATTTGGTGGACAGGGGGTATTGAGCTTGGGATTGATGTTGGCGGAGGTCGGCCAGCGGGCCAATTTATCTGTGACGTGGTTCCCCAGTTACGGACCTGAGCAGCGGGGAGGCACAGCAAATTGTTCCGTGGTTCTTTCGGGAACCGAAATTGGATCCCCCGTTGTTTCAGAAGCCGATATCCTAGTCGCGATGAATCAACCCTCTCTCGAGCGTTTCGGGGATTCCGTGGTTGATGGCGGCATCATCTTCTATGACGCTTCGGTCAACGGGTTTGCAGTTCGGGAAGGGGTCCAATCAGTAGCCGTGCCTGCTTTCGAGATGGCGGCGGAGCATGGCGTTGCCAGGGCGGCAAACACGGTCATGCTTGGTGTGATTGCCGCTTCCGGTGTCTGTGAGATTCCGGAAGAGGCTTTCCTGGCTGTCGTAAACCGCACGTTCACCAGCAAACCAAAGGTTTTGGACGCCAATCGGAAAGTGTTTAATGGCGCGGTTGACTGGGCGCGAAGAGGCACTTTAGCCACGTAAAACAAGCGTTACGGAGGGATTGTCAATGAATTGTGTGTCGATCAGGTGGGCCCCCTTTGCTCTGTTGGTTTGCGTGTCGGCCTGTATGACGTTAGATGACGAAATAGTGGCTCCGGACCCCGCGTTGTCAAGCCTTCACTTTGAGGCTGTAACGCCGTTTGAAACGACCGCTCTCGTGGGTGTTCGCCTGAACAACGAGAATCCATTTCCCTTGACCGTTGACGGTGCTGTCTACACCGTGACTCTAAACGGTGTAGCAATTGGGAAGGGAATGACTGGAGAGGCATTGACGATCCCACGTTTTTCCAGCAGCGTCCAGCAGGTAAACATTAATATCAGTAATCTGCGATTGACGTTGCGTGCTCAGGATATACTTAGCAGCAAGCGCATGACCTATACACTGTCATCGCGACTCTACTTGCAGGGACTAGGCAGCGAGGGGTGGATACGGACGAAGACTGAAGGGGAATTCCTCTTGCCGAAACAGGAACGCGAGTCTTTGCAAAGCTTCACTTCGAACAGTGATGGGAGCACTACTACTCGGTAGTCGTCCTTACGCGAAAAGGTCCAGGCAGTCGTTGTTTTACCTCAGCAACCGGTCTACTTTGGCGAGCATGTCTTTATCGTCTTGTTCTTCCGCCAGTTGTTTGAGTAATCGTACTTGCAGACGCGCTTCTCGTTCCTGTCCCTTTGCCAGCAGCACCTCAGCCATATGATAGCGTGCATGCAGTGAATCGGGTGCTTCTCGGATACTCTTTTCGAGCGTAAGTTGTGCTTTGTCAAGCATTCCGGCCTTGAATTGAGCATAGCCGAGGGTGTCGAGGATATTCGCCTGTCCTGCTGGATTATCGGGAGCAAGCTCGAGAGCGCGTTCCGCATGCGGAATGGCTTCATCTGCCCTGTTCAGGTGCTGGGCCAGTACGAACGACAGATTGTTCAGTGCCACAAAATCATCCTTATTCTTCGCCAGTATCTGCTCATAAATGTCGGCTGCTTCGTCAAACAGTTGAAGTTGCTGGTTTGCATTGGCGATGAGATGAAGTAGTTGGCTTTGTTTACTTGCATCACCGCCAGCCTGATCTTTTGCTTTCTCCAGCATCCTGAGAGCGTCTTCCGGCCGGTTTGCACGTAAGAGCATGCTTCCGGCCATGAAGGCGGTCAATCCGGATGCATCCCTTTGTGCGTAGCCATCCAGCAGCTCGGCCGCCGCCGCATTGCCGATAATGGTGCCAAGCTCATTGATAAGGGCTCGCACACTGCGGTCGTCGGCTTTGACGGCAACTAAGGCATCCGTCACTGTCTGTTCCGCCAGTTTTTCTTGCTTTGCTTTGTACAGTGCTGCACCCTTTATGGTTAGGAGGTGTGGGTTTTTTCCGATATTCGCGGATTCTTCTTCGAACATGCTGAGTGCTCCCTCAGGGTTGCCAGTCTGGGTTAATGCTGTGGTCAGCGCAGCAAAGTTTTGTGGAGAGTTCCGCAGTTCAAAGGCTTTTCTGAGGTCAGTCAATGCTTCTGCGGGGCGTTTCTGATGCATACTTAACCTGGCCCGCATGCGGTACCATATATCCACGTTCGGCAGTTCTTTAATGGATGCATTAAGGAGAGTGGCAAGTTTCGTTTCATCCCCTTGTGCCCTGTAGAGACTGGCAAGCTGGAGGCGTGCATTCGCATGTTTAGGTTGCGCGTCGATGACCTTGCGCAGTTGTTCAACAGCAGCGGGGATGTCAGGAGTTTCTCTTGTCAGGTAAAGTTCAGCGAGCATTTCGCGCGCCACAATCAGATCGGGTGCGTACGACAGGGCTTTCTGCAGATCCATTACGGCCCGCTGTTTTTTTCGTTCATCTTTAGCTTTAATGCCAATGCGAGCGCGATGAAGGTAAGCGCTCGGATTCTCCGGGGCGAGTTCCACAGCCCGGTCCGCGGCCTTTTCCGCGCGATCAAGGTCATCAAGTTCGAGTGCCAATATGCATTCCAGGAGTGAACTTTGTGCGTTATATCCCTGGGCGGCCACATATTCTCCCAGCAGCTTTTCGGCTTTCTGAAATTCTTTGGCATTAAGCAACGCATCGACGTAGCGTAACCACAGCCGAGGGTCTCTGCTTTGCTGGAATGCTTTTTCATAAAGCTTTGTCGCCAGGTTAAAGAATTGGTGGGTGAAATACTGATCGGCCAATTCTCGTGTTGCTTCCATGCCTTCTGCCGATTCACGTTCTATGGCCTCTTCGTAAGCTGTAATCGCTTGTGGCGAAAGATCTTTTTGAGCAAGGTAACGCGCCAGTGCCATCCATTCTGAGGCGGTAGCTTCCTCGCCTTTATCGTCGATATAGTCTTGGAGGTATTTGCCCCCCGCATCGAAGCTACCGCTTTGCATCTCCAGCTGTGCAGCCAGCAGCACGTTCTGGAAAGAATCCGGGTCTTCTTTTATGAGCTCCTGCAAGCTTCCTTTGGCCTCCTGAAGTCTTTTCAAACTCATCAGCAACCGGACGATGGCCCGTCTGTTTCCCTGGTCATCGGGATTGTCCGCGGCCAGTTTACGTCTCAGATCCAGTGCCTGAGCGGGTTTTGATTGTGCAAGGTAATCGAGGTAGAGTCCATAGACTTGGGGATTGTTAGGGACCAGGCTGACGGCGCGCTGCAAGTCTTGTAAGGCGATTTTTTGCAGTCCTTTTGCATTGTGAGTGGCAAACATGTGGAGGAGTGCAGTCACGTTGTCCGGCTTAATGTCAAGTGCTTGCTGGTAAGCTTTTTCGGCGTCGGCAAGATTACCTGCCAACCGGCGGGCATCACCCAGAAGGCGCCATCCTTCGGAGTACAGCGGGCGTTGTTTCACTGCCAATTCGAGTGTGGATATGGCTCGGCTGTACGTGGCCTGCGCCATTTGGAGGCGCCCTGACCAGAAAAGTCCTTTGGCGCCATCAACATTGAGATCCGCGGCTTTCTGGGCCAGTTTACGGGCAGTCGCCCAGTCTTCATTCTGCAGCGCGCCGTTGAACTTGGCGCTGAGTACGGCTTTATCTTCCGGGCGCAATTCCGTGGCTTTTTCCAAGGCTTCCTTTGCCTTCTCTTTTTGCCCCGTTTGTCTGTAAAGTTCGTACAGGTTCATGGTGGTGCGGAAAGAGTCGGGCGAGGGGGCCAACAGTTCTTCTATGGATTCGGTGGCATTTTCTTTTCCGGAGAGTCTTTTGCGCAGGAGTTTGAGCACTTTGTTGTCCGGCCGGTCGACGATGGCACTTTCAAGCCTCTCAAGGGCGGTTTCGCGGTCATCCAAGGCCAGGTCCAGTTGCAGCAGATGTCGCAATGCTCCCAGGTTACCGGGGTGTTCAGCCCACGTTTTTTCAGCAAGGCGGCGCGCGTCCTGTGTTCGGTCGGAAGCATGCAGAAAACGTGACATCTGGAGTGCTGCTCTGGGGTCATCGGAATCCACCATGGGGGTGAGTAGTTCAATGCCGCGTTGCAGATTTTGTCTGGACCGCTGAGTGTCATTCGCCTGTTCAGCAATGGTGTGCTTCTGAAAGAGGATTTCGGTTTGCAGAAGTCTCGCTTCCAGGCTGTCTGGTGCGATGTCGAGCATTTTTATAACAGTGCGTTCTGCTTTTGTGACATCGTTCACTTTCAAATAGATAGCGACCAGTTCACGGTATACGCGCAACGACTGTTCATCCCCGAGCCCGCGGACCAGTCGTTCCAGTCGGTTGGCAGCCGCGCCGTACTCGGCCATCTGTTTCAGCACAAGAGCACTGAGGAACACGGGTTCGGGATTTGTTCCACTGTATTTTTTATCGGCCGCCTCAAACTTCTTAATGGCTGCCGTCAGTTTATTCTGGAGCATCAGGATCTTACCTTCCAGCAGGTCTGTTGCGGCCGATCCTGTTATCTCCTTTTTGAGTTCGTCGACCACCTTTTGCGCGTCTCTCAGGAGGGCATCTTTCTCCTCCTGGTTCACTGCTTTTTCAGTTTGTGAGAGGTAGCTGTTGGCCAGATTCGTTCCCGCCACCAACTTCAGGTTTTTTTGCATGACAGCCGAGCGTTTCCCGGAGACAATGTCCTGCTTGAAGGCTCGTTCAAGCAGGGTGCTGCTTTCGTTCATTTCGTCGAGTTTCTTCAGGACAAGAGCCAGGTGCACCATGATTTCAGTGTTTTGCGGTTGTCTGACGAGTGCTTCGCGGAGCAGTTTCTCGGCACGCAGCATGCCGGAGGCTGTCAGGGTACCGTTCGCGCTCATTGCTGGTTCTTTATCGACCTGCATAAGGAACGCGGCTGCTTGTGGTATAAGGTCTGTTTTGTTCCCTTTCAGTAAGGCTGTCTCGATTTCCCCTGCCAGTTCTTTTGCCTTGCTTTCCTTTTTCTGGGAGAAATACGTTCGGGCCAGTAACAGCTTTGTTTCCAAATCGTCCGGGGCTTTTGTCAGGTGGTTTTGCAGGAATTCTTCCGCCTTCATCTGGAGTTCGTCTGCATTCTGCTCCACCGCGCCGCTTCTGGCGCGCTCGGCTTGTTTGCTATACCAGATGCTTAGGTTACGCACCAATTCGCCGTTGTCAGGCTCGGTTTCGATTGCTGCTTCCAAGTCACGCCTGGCTTCAAGCATGTCTTCCTCGGGAAGGGCATCGCGTTTCAATAACTCGGCTTCGGCAATTGCTTTGTACTTCAGTGCGTGTGAAGCGTCGGGATCGTCCTGAAGGAACTGTTCACTTTGTTTCAGGAGTTGTTCGAAGAAAGCCTTGTGCGATAGTTCGACTGCGTGGCTATACAACATCTCCAGGAGTTCCTTTTGGACCTCTGTGTTATCGGAGTCGAGATTGGCCACGCGACTCAGGATACCGATGACGCGCATGGTCGTGCGTGCTGCTTTGGAAGGGGAGTCGGGTTCTGTCTTGCGCAGGGCATCGGCCAGTTTGAGCAGGACATTGGTATTGTTGGTGTTGTGGTACAACGAGCGTTCGTACTCACGAACGGCTCGTGCGTATTGTCCTTCGGCCACCAAGCTGTCGCCTTTTTCTTCGTAGGCTGTCGGGTCGTGTTTTCGCTGGCGATAAAGCACACCCACCGCCCCGGCACCCAGGAGACCGACGATTCCCAGAAGCAGGATCAGAAATTTAATATTCAGCTTTTTCTTGCCGGTCGTCTTTTTCCGGGTGCGCTGGGACTTTGTGCGCCGCGCTGAATGCGAGCGCGAATGTGAGTGGGATTTATGTCGACTGGAACGTTTTGGCACAATCGGACCTCAATGTTATTGTTCCTTCAAGAAGACTCAGGTTCTTTCGGAGGATATTTTCCACTTTTTACTTCCTCCTGAATCCGTGAAAAAACCAATC
>JAIPIM010000230.1 GCA_021734725.1 Minisyncoccota bacterium
GGTGTTCTGGATCTCGACGCGTATGAACCCCGGCGCGCCGGTGCGGTAGTTGAGATCCAGCCGTTCGCCTGCAAAAACGAATGGTTTGGTCACCATCTCACCGCCAGTCCAGGGGGCGCTGACCGAGGCGAAGCCGTCGGTGCGCAGCAGCAGCCGCTCGATGTGCCAGGAGGGGTGCATGTAGTGGCGCGAAAGGAATATCTGAATCTGATCCGGTCCTGCGGGCAGGATGCCGGTCAGCGGGTAGTTGGTTCGGCTGGTCCAGTTTGCGGCCCCGAGGCCCGGTCGGATGAAGGTTTCCATGAATGTCCGGTCGTACCGGGTCGAACCCGCCCGGCTGGTCAGCAGCACACCGTCGGAACAGTCGTTGCCATAAAAGTTGCCGTGCGACATTTTCAGGCCGATCTCTTTCACGTGCGCATCCGTAACCACGCGCCGTCCCTCCAGGAAACGGGCGGCGGGGGCGATGTAGATATGCGGAGCGCGAAAGTAAGGTTGTGTGTTATTGGTGTAGAATTGCTCGCGCGGGCTTTCCCCATAGTTCATAACCTCAGAATCGGTCCAGTGAATCAAGTCGCGGGACGTAGTGCGGGCCACGGTGCGGCACCTTCGTTTCCCGTCTTTATCCATACACCGGTAATAGAGAACGTATTGCTGTTCCGCATCGGACCAGAAGAGGGTGTTTCCACCGTCAAAACAATTGGGCAGGTCACTGACCAGGTCGGGCTGTTCCGCGAGTTTGTGGAACCGGAAACCGTCCGGGGATCCCCACAACACCAGTTTCTTCGGCCCTTTCGGGTCTTTGAAGGCAGTATGTTTTTCGCCGCTGATCGGCTGGCTGGCGAGAGCCTTGACTCGCTCATTCTCCGACACGCCGGGACGCGTGTCGAGCCAGGGGACGACCGCCAAGGCATCGCCGGCTTCGTCACCGACGATATTGGTATCCCGCCGTCCTGCCCGCTCGACCAATCCCAGTTCGGGCCTGCTCCAGGTCCTGCCCCGGTCGGTGCTCACGGCCACGCAGAGCACACCGCACTCGTCCCCCGGGTCCAGCGTCATGGCTCGGTAATACATCAGCAGACGCCCCTGGTGCTCGAACACCGCTCGCGGTCCATTGCCGGGGCCCTCCCATGGCTTGTCGACAGCAATCGCCGTGCCGCCAGAAACCGGTTCGTGCAGTTTCATGTGCGTGTTATCGAGCCGGTCTATCAGCAGGCGGTCGACAAACAGTTCACGGCGGTTCCCGAGCGTTAAGAGTTCGTTTTTCATTGGTGGTGCTTCCTGACGTGCATGAGCATTTGTTGTGTTTCTCGCGATACAAATTGAGTACAGAACTAAAGTCCTACCGTCGGGAGGAATGGCCCCTGGGGGATGCCGCCAATCTCGGTAAAGCGTAGCGTTCGGTCTTCCGGCTGGTAGACGTCGCACCAAAGCGCCGCTTGAGCCGGGCTGTCCAGACGAGCATGCGCCAGGCGCGCGTCCGTATCCCACCTGCAGATGCCATTCGCGCCGGCCTGATAGTATGTGTGCGCCCGTCGCCGGTATTCGCCCAGGCCGAGGTGATGATCGCCATAATAGCCGAGGCTGGGGTAGACGGGGACTCCAGTGCCGCGGAGCGCTCGCACGTATTCGGCGGCATCCACCGGCTGATACTGTCCGGCGCCCTGAAAACGATCGAGTCCATACGGGTAGGGCATGACGACGTCCAACAGGCCTTTACGCGCAAAATCGGCAATATCCATGCCAAAGCGCTGGTTCCATTCCAGGTTTGCCCCGCTGATCACTGACAATTTTCGGCGTCCTCCGTTTGCGGACGAACCGGACTTGTCGAGCAGGGCTCGCAGTTCTCGCAGCCACCTTTCGACAAACTCGCGCCAGACCAGGCGCAGTTCCGAGTCCGTATCCGGACATTGCCGGGCATCGGCGCCGTGGAGTTCGCGATATCGTTGGCGTACCGGTTCCTCGTAGCGCACCAGAGGATAGCCGCGCACCAGGACCAGGCAGATACCGTCGGCCCCGCGTTCAAGCGCTTCGGCGGCAATGGTATTCAGTTGGTTGCGCACCTCCTCATGCGCGAAGCTCAAGTGGGCGATCGGTTGACCGTCCGCTTCGACGCAACGGCAGTGCTGGTGGTCGCCGTAGAATCGGCTGCGGAAGGAGTGATCGAACGGCCAGTTACCCATCCACGCCTGGGGACGAACATAGATCCAACACTCCTGCCCATCGGCGTGCGTTTCGTCAGCGACCTGGCGCACGGCGTCCCATCCCCGGTTGAGTGCTCCCTGCATTCGGGCTTTGATGGAATCGCCTGCTCGTGGAAAATCCCAGCCGTTTCCCATCAATGTTCCCACCTCACTCGGGTAATTGACCAGGTCCGCGCCGCCGACACCAAAACAGCAGGTGGTCCAATCGCTTCCGGCAAACGGCGCAAGAAACCGTTTTACGGTCTCCGGCCCAGGGGCGGCATCCCGAAAGAAGATACCGTGTCCGTCATTGATGTAGATCAGCTTACGCGATGTATCCGCCTGGATGCGGTCCACGTGTTCCCTGGACATGGGTGTGGCGCGGACGGACAGGAGGCTGGCCACCAGCGATTTTCCTCGCGACTGGCGGGACGCGGAGTCCTGAGTCGGCCTGATCTCCAGGTCCCGGCCGGTCAGATCGGCCATGATCCAGGGTTCTTCACGCGGCGCGGTAACGTGCAGACACTGCCACTTCGAGTCTCCGCTCAGCCGCACATCCAGGGCTCCCTCTCCCCAGAAACAGCCGATGCCGACCGACACGGCATGCCAGCCGGTCAGATGCAACGGGATGCGCAGCACGGCCGCGTCGTGCCGGCAGGTGGTCAGCATGCGCCCGGTATAGTCGGCGCATTTGTAGTCCATCAATCGCCACCCGCCGGCGGGTTTTTCCGGGACGTTGCCGAACGCGCGGTCCGCGACCCATGCTTCGTTTGGCAGTGCGCAACTGAAATCGGTCAACAGTGTATCCATTGTAAATTTCCTATTCCAGAATGAGGAAGCGTACCGAAAGCAGCTTTGCCGGGGGACCGTCGTTGCGCAATACAAGAGTGTTGACGCCTGGACGGAGAACAGTTGATGTGGCCCGGAAGACAATGGCGCGAATAGGTTTGTTCTCCGGGATTCCCGCCGCCGGTCGAATCTCCGCGGCGGTGCCAACCGAGAAGTCGTTGACGTGTAGCAGAAATCCATCCGCGGAATCGAACGTGCCGCCTTCAACAATTGCCTCGACCTCGATGGGCAGGTCGTCGGGTTCGCTTCCGATGCCGATCCGGAAACGCTGAGGGATACGTGTTTCGAGGCGGCGCGGCACTTGCAGGGGACCGTCGGATTCACCGAGGTGCCAGGTGCCCGCCGCGGCGGTAATCGTGTAGGTCTTCGCCTTGCCGCGCAGCCCCGCCGGATCGCCGAGTTGGCCGATGGCGTTGAACAGCGGTTCCCGCCCGGTCCACTCGCGGGCGCAGAAGAAGTTGAAGATAGCGATGCCGTCGGCGCCTTTGGCGTAGTTGGCGGCGGCATAGCCGCGCAGCAGTTGTTCGTCCAGGCCCATGATCCAGTTTCGCGATCCTTCCGGGCTGTACGCACAGGATTCCGTCCCCGCATACAACACCACGTCTTCGCCCACGACGCGTCGCCACATGTTCATGTCGATATCCCAGGCCGTGTTGAAATGTGCGGTGACAACGATGCCGTCCACCAGTCCTTCGCGCGCCCAGTCGGCAACGTCCAGGCCGTAATCCAGCGCGGCGCCGGGGGTGACCGGAACGCGTGCCGTCAGAAAAATGTCCTTGCCCGCCATTTTGCGCACTTCACGGACGACTCCGGTCATGATCACGCTGTTTTTGCGGCCTTCTCCCACGGGGAAGTATCCCGGGAAGCGCATGAAATCGAGTTCCAGTGCGTCCGGCTTGTAATCGTTCACAATCTCTCGGATCAACGCCAGGACATAGGCAGGGACCTCCGGCTGCCGGTAGTCCATGGGGTAGACCGTGGCATAGTCGCCGGAATCCCGGTACGGAATGGCAATACGCCATTCGGGATGTTCGCGGTAGAAATCGCTGTGAACCGGGTCATCCGGCCAGGGAGTGTTGTGTGTGTCGTTCATGCGGATCGATACTCCGGCGCCGATGCCTTTCTGTCGACAGCGTTCGAGTGCGCGTTGCAGGTAGTCGCAGCCCTGGTCGGCCAGGTGTTTCATGCGCGCCACTCCGCCGCTGATGTCCTCGCGTCCGTCCCAGTAACTCTGCCAGACACGGCTCGGATAATTAACTCGCGCGGTGTGGCCGTTCGGATTGATCAGCATCAGGTCTGCGCCGCCATCCGCGACTTCATCGACCATTCCGTCAACGTCAGCCGGTCTCATCGCGCGCCCCTGCTTGTTTACGATACTGAACAGATGCGAGCAATCCTGGTTGTAGGGCACTCGGTAAGGGGAGGCAGTTTTGTCGCTCTGATTGTTCACTGTGTCTTGCTCCTTTTGCAGGACCATCGTGTGGCTGTAGGTTCCGCGAGGCATGTGATGAGTAGGGTTTTCATGTCTTCCATTCGACCGTTTGGGAGATGGCGCCGCGGCCATTTTCCGGGCGAACCTTCCGTGTCTCTTGCTTCTTGCAGGTTCACTTCTTCACTACCTCAAATACGGCTCGCTTGATCGATTGACAAGGCAAGTCATAAGCGTCCCGCTCCCGCATAAACGAGGAGTCCGAATAGGCCACATGAAGCCGGCCGTCTTTCTCGATGTTGCTGGTGTAGGAACAGCCCGGGCCGGTATGGAAGACGAACGGGGGTTCCCAGTATTCGCCGCGGCCGTCGAGACTGAACATGACATGGGTCACTTGCGGGTGTCCGTATACTCCGCGTCCCGATGAACAGGCAAGTACGCCGTTGCTCAGGAGGCACAAGTCCGGCTTCGCGGCCGGCCATCCGGTGGATTCCGGTACGCTCCATGTCAGGCCGCCGTCGGTTGATCGAACCTGGTAAAGAGGGGAACGTCCGCCGGTCCGCAAAACGCACAACAATTCGCCCCCGGGAAGAAGCGCCATGGTCGGTTCATTGAAGCCCTCGGGCCCGAAGGGCTCTCCATTGAGTTCCGGGGGAATATGGCTCACGTATTCGAAGGTTCTGCCGTTGTCGTTTGAGCGGACAAAGAAAGTGGTGATTCGGATTCTCCCATTGTCGGTAATGTCGGCGGGTACCTGTGCACCCAAGGCGGCAAACAGTTCCCCGCCACCAAAATCGAGAAGATCTCCGTAACAGTAGTAGGCTGCTTTTTTCCATGGGAGATTCCTGACCCGGAATACAGTGTCGTCAACCAGCGTTCCGTCCGGGTCGAAGCGGCGAAACCGCCATTCCGGATCGGCCAGCGTGTAATTGTACCATCGCCCGGGCAGTTCCTTGTAAGGGGGCATATTTGTCGGAAACACATCGATGTAGGCGATCCGTCCGTCTTGCAGGTAGCCCAGCACTCCCGATGTCTGAACATTGTCGTTCCAGGGGGAATCGGGACGAAAATCCTGCCATGTCCTGCCGTCGTCTTCCGAAAACACCGCCAGCCGGCTCTCGTCACCGCCATGGCGTCCTCGCCCGTAGGCCAGCACCAAGTGATCGTCCGCCAGGCGAATCAGGCGCGGAAAATTGACGATCTCATCTTCAGAGGCAATTAACACGTCGGTACGGATAAGTTCCACATCCAGTGCGATGGACTCGTTCGAATACTGCATTCGCTGAATCATGAGTTATCCTTTAGTGTTGTGCTTACGGACCGGTCCTGAAGCCGGTCTACCATCCTGACTGTCTTTGCATCCGCACTGACGGACGCAGGGTGATTCACTGGTTTGACGGTAATCGCCCGCAGCTTCATCGATGAAGACCGGCCTGGCGATTTTGCTGTGCTTGTCCTGGCCCCAGTCGGCCTGGTAACGCGCAAATTCATCCGGGCAGTACCCGCGGCCGCTCATGTAGGCAAGCAATTCGCCGGTTGTTTGCCAATATGTATTACCATCGAGGACGAAGTGACGCAGATCCTCGGGGTGAATTACGGCGTAAAACGCCGCGCCATACGGTGTCTCGTAGAAAACGTTGTTGCGTATATAGACCGGACCGGGCTGGGTGCCGCGGTCAATGCGCCATACAAAGACATGATGCCCAACGTCGATTGGGGTTACATCTCCAGCCTCGAGTTCAGCGGAAGTAGGCCATTCCACCATCTCTACAAGCTTGTTGTTCCGTACCCGGACGGAAATGGCGCTTTCGCGCGGTGGAGGGTTCCCCTGCATATGAAAGCCGCCGCCGGAGTTGATACAGGTGTTGTATTCGAAATAGATATCTTGAGCCGGTTCGCGGAATTCGTAGGCGGCCAGGCCGCAGTCGATGAACAGATTGTTGCGAAAATAAACACGTTCCGGAATGTTGCGGGTTTCACCGCCTTGGTGCGTCACGCCGGCGTCGAAGATGTTGTCGAAGACGCAGTGTTCGACCGTCACATCCCGCGCGCCGTCCCACAGTTCGACGCCATTGCCGAAGCGCACACGGCAGTCCAGCGTATGGACCGCGCCGCCGATGAATCGGAAG
>JAIPIM010000231.1 GCA_021734725.1 Minisyncoccota bacterium
CCCACGTTGTGTTGAGCCCATCTGTTGATACTGGCATGCCGTCAAAACGTGGGAGGCGGTTCCACCCGGCGACTTGTCTCGAAGAAATCCGCGGTAAACTTGGGCCATGCATTAATCAGGTTCGTGCATCACGCGGCCGGAGACTGTCCGCGCCACTGTTCTTTGGCATCGACCGGTGGTAACGCGTATGGGTGTCAGAGTTTAAACATCATATCCGTGTAGGAGGGGACCGGCCAGCGGTCCTTTGGGAGGAGCATTTCCAGGCGGTCAATGTCTTCGCGGAGGTCGCTCATTGCCGGGACGACGTCATCTCGGTAGGTTTCCGCCTGTTTGCGGACGTCGGCGACGGTTTGGGCTTTGGCCAGTTCGCTTTCCAGGATCTGGAGTCTGCTGTATGCGGAGTGCAGCAAGTCATTCACGCGCGTGAGCAACTCTTTTTGAACCGTGGTGGATACTCCCGCACCCGCTGTCTGCTGCACGGCTTGTCCGAGTTTGGCTGCATACTCGATAATGGCCGGTACGTACTGTTTGTGCGCCATTTCAATGGCGGAAACCGCTTCAACGTTAATCTGTTTCGCATAGCGTTCAAGCTGGATTTCGTGGCGTGATCTCAGTTCCTGTTCGGACAGAACGCCGCGTGTGCCAAAGAGATCAACTGCTTTTGGGGTAACGACGGAATTCAGCGCTGCCACCGTTGATTGAATGTTTGGCAATCCTCGCCCGGCGGCTTCTTCAAGCCATTCTTCGGCATAGCTGTTGCCATTAAAGAGCACGCGTCCGTGACGTTCCACGACGTCGCGAACGATGGCGGCGGCCTCGGCATTGATATTGTCCGCCCGTTCCAGCCGGGTGGCAAATT
Organism: Minisyncoccota bacterium; assembly: GCA_021734725.1. GTDB lineage: Bacteria > Verrucomicrobiota > Lentisphaeria > Oligosphaerales > MVZH01 > JAIPIM01. Next base: position 860 of record JAIPIM010000231.1, read on the forward strand.
CGTCGAGAGCTTCGGCAACGATTGTGTTCAGCACCGTGTTTGCGTCTGAAATAGAGGCGGACGAGCCGACCATGCGGAATTCGAACTTATCGCCCGTGAAGGCGAACGGGGATGTTCGGTTACGGTCGGTATTGTCCTTGGGCAGCGGCGGGAGTGTATCCACGCCGATCTGCAGGACATCCCGGTTTTTGGCCGCGACCGCTTCGCCTTTGGCTATCGACATCAGCACCTGCGTGAGTTCTTCTCCGAGAAAGATGGATACGACGGCAGGGGGTGCTTCGTTGCCGCCCAGGCGGAGGTCGTTCCCCGCGCTGGCGGCGGAGGCTCTGAGAATGTCCGCGTGTTTGTCAATGGACTGAATAAGAGCGCAGAGAAAGATCAGGAACTGTTCGTTGTCGTGCGGTGTCGTGCCCGGGTCCAGGAGGTTGATACCGTCATCGGTAGACAGCGACCAGTTGTTATGTTTGCCGGATCCATTTACGCCGGCGTACGGTTTTTCGTGGAGGAGGCATACCAAGTTGTGGCGCAGTGCCACTTTCTGCATGGTTTCCATGATCAGCTGGTTGTGATCGGCGGCAATGTTCGCCGTGGCAAAGATGGGGGCGTTTTCATACTGCGCGGGGGCTACCTCGTTATGCTTGGTTTTTGAGGTGATACCCATGAGCCAGAGTTCGACATCGAGATCGCGCATGAAAGTGGACACTCGGTCTTTAATCGCGCCGAAGTACTGGTCCTCCAGTTCCTGTCCTTTCGGCGGCGGTGCTCCGAAGAGTGTGCGTCCAGTCACCATCAGGTCGAGACGCTGACTGTAAAACTGCTTGTCGACCAGGAAGTATTCCTGCTCCGGACCGACCGTTGAGACAACGCGTGTGGTGGTCGTGTGCCCCAGCGCGTGCAGCACGCGTGTGGCTTGTTTCGACACTGCTCCCATCGAGCGCAGCAGGGGGGTCTTGGTGTCCAGGGCCAGTCCTGTGTATGAGCAGAATGCCGTGGGGATGCAGAGGGTTACGTTTCCGGCTGCGTCTTTTTTGAGGAAGGCGTGGGACGTGCAGTCCCAAGCGGTATAGCCGCGAGCCTCGAACGTGCTGCGCAGACCGCCGCTCGGGAAGGATGGAGCATCCGGTTCGCCGCGCGTCAGCTGTTTCCCGGAGAACTCCATAATGATCGAGCCGTCTTCCCTTGGTGAAATGAAGGCGTCGTGTTTTTCCGCCGTACCGCCGGTGAGCGGCTGGAACCAGTGTGTGTAGTGGGTTGCGCCGCGTTCGATGGCCCAGTCTTTCATGGCATTGGCGACCACATCGGCGACCTCGGCCGTCAGCGGTGCGCCGCGTTCAATGGTCGTGGTCAAGGCAGTGAATGTTTCACGCGGCAGACGTTCCCGCATAACACGTTCGCTGAAGACGTTTCTGCCGAATACTTCCGTGGCATCGGTCGGTGCATTCATCGTGCGAGGTCCTCCCGGATAAGCGGATGAAATTAGTTACGCCTGCAATATGGCAACGGTTAATGGTGATTGCCAGTGGTGCGGTCCGGGAGGAAGGCATATTCATTGGCGTCGTGCCGGCGGCGAGCTTTGGTGGGGTGCTGATGCACAGGTCTTGTCCATCGAGACGTCAGTGTCCCGTCTGTGTCGGTCCGTGTTCGGGCTGGTGAAGCGTTCGCAGGCTGGAAGCCCACGCTACTTTTGGGTGTTGACGGCGTGCAGGAGGTATTTTTCGTAGGTGGCGTGAACCCGTTCCATGCAGGCGTTGACCTCGTTGAGGAATGTTTCGCGGGTCGTTTCCGGTCCCAGGATACGCTTGGCCAGGGGAAGTACGCGTGAGTCTTTTGCGGGGAGGGTGTGAACCTGACGGTCTTCGTAGATCTGCAGGCAGTGTTCCACGCGCCGGAGGAACAGGTAGTCGGTTCGCAATTGCGCGGCAACCTCTTGAGGGAACACATCCAGTGCGGTCAGAGCATCGATTGCATCGACAGTGTTTCCGGTGAGCACATCGGGATGATGTTCGGCGTGAGCGAGTTGAAGTCCCTGCACGAGGAACTCAACGTCCCGGATGCCGCCGGCACCGCTCTTTACGTCCCGCGAATGCGTTGGGACGTGCAGTTCAGCTGTCCGTATGGCGGCATTTCGCATATGCTGAATGGAGGCGACGATCTCTTCCATCCCGTGTTTTTTCCTCAGGAGTTGCTCGGCCAGTTTAGTGAATGCGCCGCCAACCTTTGGATTGCCGGCGATGCATCGTACTTTGAGCAATGCCTGAATTTCCCAGGGGGCGGCGGCTTCCCGGTAGTAGGTTTGCAGGGCGGTGATTGATTGTACGAGGCGGCCTGAGCGTCCGTAGGGGCGCAAGCGCAGGTCGACGCGATAGGCGTAGCCCTCAGACGTGTGGGAGGAAAGTGCCGCGCGCAACCGTTCCATGGCCGTACGCAGTACCCGTTCAGCGATATGCGTTTCATCCTCGGGGAGATTTTCCGGAAGTTGATACACCCCGAGCAAATCGATATCCGAGCTGTAATTCAGTTCACTGCCGCCGAGTTTGCCGTAGGCTATGATGCAGAAATGTTCCGAGAGGTCGACGTCCGGCGCCTGTTTCGATTCTTCCTTCAGCGCTTTCCAGACCTCTTCCAGTGCGACGGCCGTAATAGCCTCCGCCAGTTCTGACAGTTCACGCGCAACCGTGTCGGCCGAGATATGCAGAAAAATGTCTCGCGTTCCTATCCGCAGCATGTCGCGTCGGCGATAACGCCGCAATGCGTTGATCCAGTCGGCATAATCCTGGGCGTCTTCCGCACGTGTCCTGAGTTCGCCTTTCAGTGTCCGTGCGCTCCGCGGTGTATGGATATTTTCCGGTTGTGTAATCCAGTCAAAGAATTGCGGGTTACTGACGAGGGTATCCGCCAGGAACTGGCTGCCGGCGAAGATACAGAGGAGGATATCGAGCCGTTTGGGTTGAGAGAGCAGGAGCGTGTAGTGTGCGAGCGGGTTGTCCAGGGCCGCGGTCAGGCGTTCCCAGTTGTTGAGTGCCATATCCGGGTCCGGATTTTTTCGCAGCTCGTCACATGCCAGGACGGCAAGGCGCGCGAAGACGTTTTTCTGTTCAGCCTTGCCAGCCAGCCGGCGGAGATTAAGTACGGCGCGTTCCGGGTGTTGAAAGCCGACGGACTCGAGTACTGGGTGCGAGAGTTCTTCCGGTACGTGCTCGGCCAGTATAAGGTCAGCGACGTTTCCCACGGCGGGCCCGGGGAGGGAGTCACGTCCGAAGTGGCGTTCAACGAAGGCGCGTATACTGGCGGTATAGGTGTCAAAGTCGAGGTGCAGCTGCTGCGCGGTGGAGAGGGGGCCCTGGCGCTGGTATCCCATGCGCCGCGCCAGGTGCGCAAATTCGTCAGCTTCGACGGGCGGCAGGAAGAGATCTTCAGCCGAGCCGCGTAACATGCGCAGTCCGTTGATCAGCTGTCGGAGAAAACTGTATGCGTCAATCAGCTGCTGGCGTTCGTCCTTGCCGATGACGCCTGACTCGGCGAGTCCGCGGAGAGCTTCCTGAACGCGGGGCGTGCGCAGGATCTCATTCTTTCGGCCGTGCATGACTTGCAGAATTTGCACATCGTACTCTAGATCCACCAAGGCGCCGGGGCTGAACTTGGCGTTGATTCGCCCGGGTTCGGTTTTCTGCTCGAACTGTTTTATGCGTAATTCGCGTAATTCACGGGGCTTGATCGACTTCGAGAAGTATACGATATCGTCGCGAATGCGTTCCACCCGCTCACCGAGATCCGGATCGCCGCCAATCGTGCGCAGTCGCACCAGTGCGAGGCGCTCGTAGGAATGGGCTGACCCGCATCGTCCGTAATACTTGCAGAAGCTCTCCAGGCTCACGCCAAGGGGACCATCCTGGCCGAACGGCCGCAAGCGCAGGTCGATGGTGAAAATCCCCGCGCGTTTTGCGGTAATACCTTGGGACAGTTCACGCACAAAGCGGTTGTAGAATTCAGCATTCGTGATCGGTTCCGATCCGTCCGTGGCGCCGTTATCGCTGTACACGACGAGCAGTTCAATGTCTGAGGCGTAGCCCAAGGCGGCACCGCCAAGTTTGCCGAGGCCCAGAAGAGCATACGGTGCTTCCAGCCCCGCCACGGTGCGGGGGTGCCCGTACCGTTGAGCGAGATGTGCAAAAACAACTTCTGCCGCGGCGTTTACAACGGCCTCCGCTAACGCGGTCAGGCGCTGTGAAAGTATCCGGAAGTCGACGTCTGGATTGAGGATGTGTTCCAGGTCTATGCGATAAATTTCGTTGTCCTTAAACTCGTTGAGCGCGCGCAATTTTCGGTCGGTTCCTTCGGCCTCGGCGACAATGTGCCGCAGGTGCCGGGGAATATCCTCCGGCGGCGTGCAGAAATGTCGTCGGCTGACATCCGCGTCAAGCATGGGGATGAGGGATTCATACTGCTGGCGGACAAAATCTTCCCACAGGAATGTGCTGGCGCCAAGCAGTCGCGCCAAGTCCTGCAGGATTTTGGGATTGGACAACAAATCAATCCACTGACCGTGCTCGGGCAGTTTGAGGATATCGTCCACAATGTGTTCGAATCGTGCAAGTGCTGCGTATGGATCCGGTGCACTGGCAAGGAAATAGGTGAATTCCTTCGTTAACAGTACCGAAAGCTGGATTTGATCGAGGATGGCCTGGTCGTCAATTTTTCCTCCGGCCCCGTCAGCAATCTCAAGGTCGTCTTCGATGCGGTTGTCGTGCGTGCGGATACTCACTTGTTCGATGGAGACACCGCGCAAAGAGAGAGCGTTGCTTAAAGCGTACAGGAACGCCGGTGTATCTTCGGATGACACCGTGAGATGTGTGTAGGTGGTCCGGTCGTTATCGATATCGATGTGGATCGGCATTAACGCATTTTGGGAGCGGGTATGCGGTGGCAGATCTTCCAGGCGCGCGGCAACCCACTGGTTGGTGCGTGCCTTGGCGTCAGCCAGCGAGCGGGCGTTGCTGTTTTCGAGCAGTGCAAGAGTCTGCGTGATACGGTCGCGCAGCAGTTCATCCCAGTCCTCCGGCGATACGGCGAGTTGGCAATGTCCTGAGAATTGATCGACGATCCGCCGCCGTCGTATCATTTCTTGGCGGGCTGTTGTTGCCCCCTTTTTCCCTCGCTGTCCGAACTGTCGTTGGATGGGTGGCGCGGGGCGGTACGTGAACACGCTTCCGGTCTCCACATTCACACCGAGCGATGTGAGGATCCCGGTCAAGACAGAGAAGACCGAGGGGTTGTCGAATGCCAATACGGTGACATCCACGTGATTGCCCGCCGCATGAGTCACAAGCACTTCAGCAGGGTGCTTCCTCGATAGTGTGTTCAGCGCCCGGAGGTGTCGGCTGATCGCGGCGCTGTCGAACGTGGCGAAATAGCGTGCATCGAGCCGTGTGAGGTGTTGCTCTGCCAATTCCGGTTCCACATCCGGGCAGGCGGCCAGCAGCTCTACCGCGGTCGGCTTGTTGTGTCCGCTGTGGTCGGACATTTACCCCTCCTGCGCTGAGGTTGCTTGCGCCTTTCTGAAACCTGAACACCGAGACCTTGATATGTACGGTATTTCATTTCAGTCAGGTCGCCGGGTGGAACCGCCTCCCACCCTCTAATGGGTGACTGTCGTCGAATGTGGGAGGCGGTTCCACCC
>JAIPIM010000232.1 GCA_021734725.1 Minisyncoccota bacterium
GCTGAAAAGCCGGGTCCCGCTTTTCAGCGGTATCAGGCTGTCGGATTTAGTGGTTCGAGTCCATCGGGTACGAGGCGCTGAGTCCGACAGGCTGCTTGCTTCACCCCAGGAATGGCGGTTCTCCCTGAATACCTGCGACGAGAGCTTCAGCCCTTTCCAAAGCCTTGCGGTCGCCGAGCAGCATAAACCAGCATGCCCCCTCAGCACCGCCGATACCGCCGGCGGCAATAGGAATGGCTTGGACATCGCACACTACCGCAAACGCATCGATTTCAGTGAAAATCCGGCCGGGACTGACCCAGAGCGTCGGGCCTTGCCCGTCCTTTTCTTTCTGAAGGAGGGCGGCCTCATTCAAGTCGGCAGGCACACTTTTTTCAATCCCAACCGGATGGATCAAGAGGATGCGACGGGCAGTGATTGTTCCCAACGTGGCCCCGAGCGTTCCTCCGGTTGGGTGACCAATGAGTACGCCAACTTGATCGAGGGTCAGGTTGATCGCGTTGGCGCCTTTGATAAAGACGTCTCCCGCACCCATTTCAGCCACAGCGTCCGTCGCTGCCATATCCAGCCTCTCGCCGTTCTTCAACACTAGATCCGCAAGTTTTTTCCCAGGTGCTCGCCCATTGTACCCGGACGGCAGAGTACGCCCGGTTACGAACTGGGTTTTGTCAATGGACTCGTGGGTCAACTCTTCCACGACATAGCCGTCGGTTGACCCCGGCGCCACCGCAACAATTCCTTCGGTCAGGGCGCGTTTGACGTGATTGGTGTTGGCAAGTCCGCGGGCGATTAACCGTTTGGATTCCGCAACCGTCAGGGTAATGGTTGTATGCATACTTCTTCTCCTTTTTTTAGCTGATCTGGTGACTCTTGCAAAATAGTTTTTGCGCGAGTCGTTCGTGGTTCGTGGTGCTTCGTTCTTAGTTCAAAACCACGCACCAAGAACGAAGCACTAAGAACAAGAATTGCAAAAAACGACATTTCGCAATTCTCTTCAGCTGATCTGCTTCAGTATCTCGGGGACAATATCAAGCAAGTCTCCCACGATCCCGACATCGGCGTATTCGAAAATGGATGCATCAGGGTCCCGGTTTATGGCCATAATGGTCTCGGCGTTCTGCATTCCCACGATATGCTGGATGGCGCCGGAAACACCGCAGGCCACGTATAGCTTGGGTTGGACCGTGGTGCCGGTTTGTCCCACTTGATGCGGATAGTCCAGCCAGCCGGCGTCAACCACGGCGCGGCTGGCGCCTAGTGCACCGTTGAGCCGTTGCGCCAGTTCCCGCACCAGTTTCACCCCTTCGGGTCCACCGACGCCGGCCCCGGCGGTCACAATGACGTCTGCTTCCCGCAGGTCCGTCCCCCCGGTCTTTTTGGCGCGGAAATCGAGCCACTTAAGTTTAGAATGCAGTTCGTCTTCCTTTGTGGCCAATTCAACGATGTGTCCTTTGCGTGCCGAATCGGCGGGTGCCGCGGTTAACACCCCGGGACGAACCGTAGCCATCTGGGGACGGTGTCGCTCGCAATTAATGGTCGCCAAAATATTGCCGCCGAACGCCGGACGTGTCTGCAACAGCAGGCCGGTTTCCGGATCGACCGCCAGCTTTGTGCAGTCGGCGGTCAGTCCGGCATGCACCGCGACCGCCAGCCGTGGCAACAACGCACGCCCAATGGCAGTTGCCCCACCGAGGAGAATCTCTGGATGCCAACGCTGAACCGCGGCCACCAATACAGCCGTGTAGGGCTCGTCCAAATAATGCTTGAGTTGCGCATGGTCCGCCACATACGCCGTATCCGCGCCTTGCGCAATCACATCTTCCGCAAGCGAAGCAACACGTTCACCCAGCAATACGCCGCCAACGTTTACTCCGAGCCGGTCGGCCAGCCCGCGTGCTGTCGTCAGGAGCTCGCGGGCCACATGCGTCAACTGACCCTTTTCGTCGACTTCACAGAATACCCAGACATCGCCTTTGCCGGTTTCACCGTACGTATGCTCCACCGTAAACCGAATGGCGTCGAACCGCTTGCAGATGGATGCACAGGCCCCGCACAACGTACAGTTGTCATAATCGATCAGTGCTTTACGATCCCTAATGCTGATCGCACCGAATGGACAGGCTTCCACGCAAAGTCCGCAGCCAACGCATTTGTCCAGGTCGATTGTCACGCGTTCTTTTGTCATGACATTACTATACCCGCTGGATACGCAGGCCCAAACAGCGGCGATCCCGAACTCGCAACAGCCGGCCCGGTTGAGCGCGACCCACGCGGCCTTAGGGCTGCTGTAACGAGCCTTAACTCGTAAACCGTACATACGTGTCTCATGGTCCTCCCCGTCAGGGACCATATAGAACCGTATCGAAACTCAACACTGCGTATTTCCAACACCTCCGCAACAACCGCGGGGCAATGATTTTTGGGTCTTGGAACCGTTGCGGCCGCATGCTGGCTGGATGAATGGGCCGGATGCGCTATGTTTTAAGCTTTTCCAGTGACTTACTGGGAAACGGGTGGCAGGCTAGGCAATTATAAGGCTCGGGACAGCAAGCTCATCATCACCACACCGGAAAGCTCGTCCTCACCACTGTAACGCAACCGGAGAACCAGCAATGGCCCAGTACGAATTGCGCTTTCGACAAGTACACCTTGACTTTCACACATCCCCTCATATACCGAACATTGGAAACCGCTTTCGCAAAGACCAGTGGCAGGAAGCGTTACGCCTGGGGCATGTCAATTCGGTTACCTGCTTCGCGAAATGTCACCATGGGTTGAGTTATCACCCGACGCGGGTCGGCACGATGCATCCGCATCTGACGTTCGATCTGTTGCGAGCCCAGTTTGAGGCTTCCAAAGAAATCGATGTAAACGTACCCATCTACCTCTCCGCCGGCCTGGATGACGTGGCCGCCGAAGCCCATCCCGAGTGGCGTGAAATGTCAGTTGACGGAAAGTATCAGGGTTGGGCAGGATCGTTTGTTCAGCCGGGATTCCGCATGATGTGCTTCATGAGCCCATACCTGGATTTTCTGTGCGATCAAATCCGGGAGGTGGTTGAGCTTTTTCCCGACTGCAACGGAATATTTCTCGACATCATCCACCAGGGCGAGTGCTGCTGCAAGTGGTGCAGAGAATACATGGAAACCCATGGTCTCTCCCTGGATAAGCAGGCGGACCGCCAAACATGCGCGAATGCGGCGCTGGAACGGTATTATCGTGAAACGACCGCGGCGGTACGAAGCAAGTGCCCAGACATGCCTGTGTTCCATAACAGCGGCCACATCCCCAAGGGTAAACACGAAATTCTAGAGTACTTCAGCCATCTCGAACTTGAATCGCTACCCACTGGCGGTTGGGGGTATGATCATTTTCCGTTGTCGGCCAATTACTGCCGTAATCTGGATGCCGATTTTCTGGGCATGACTGGCAAATTCCAGACCACCTGGGGCGAATTCGGCGGCTATAAGCATCCCAATGCGTTGCGCTATGAATGCGCCGCCATGCTGGCCTTCGGCGCTAAATGCAGTATTGGCGATCAATTGCATCCAAACGGAGAAATGGACCCCTCCACCTACCGCATCATGGGGGAAGCATACAGCGAAGTGGAGCGCAAAGAACCTTGGTGCCGTGAGGCCGCCAATATTGCCGATATAGGCGTGCTGTCCAGCGAGTCCGAGCATCACGGTTCCAGCCGAGATAACTCGGCGGATAAAGGTGTCGGACGCATTCTGCTGGAGGAACATTTGCTGTTTGACCTCATCGACCGGAGCATGGACCTTGAACGCTATAAACTATTGATACTGCCTGACGACATTATGGTGGACGATGAGTTGCAAGATCGCATCCAGTCCTTCCTGGACGCCGGCGGCAAACTCATGCTGACGGGCCGCAGCGGTTTAACACCGGACAGGAAAACATTCGCTTTCAATATCGGTGCGGAGTACCGCGGTGAGAGTGAACACCAACCAGACTACCTCGACGCAGGCCTCGAACTGGCCGCGTCTTTTCTGGACAGCCCTCTCGTTATGTACGCTCGCTCACAAAAAGTCCGAGTTACCGACGGCGACACGCTGGCCGGTATTGAGGTGCCGTATTTCAATCGCACGTGGCGGCACTACTGCAGTCATCAACACGCGCCAAACGCGGAACCCTCCGAGTTTGCCGCGGCCGTACGTAAGGGCAACATTCTGTACCTTGCACACCCGATTTTCACCATTTATGCCGGCTTTGGTGCGGTTGCGTACCGTCAATACGCCGCAAACGCAATTCGACTCATGCTCGGGGATGAAGCATCCCTGATGTCCAATATGCCGTCCACGGCACGCGTTTCCCTGACGCACCAGGAAGCAGAGAAACGGTACGTTCTTCACCTGCTCTATGCAAACACCATTCGTCGGGGAGACCAAATACACTTCTCGGACGAAGGATACGTTCGGGACAGCGCCCCACTCGAGGTCATCGAAGAACTTCTGCCGTTGCATGACGTGACCGTACAACTCAACCTGCTCACCACCCCCACAAAGGCCACACTCGAACCACAGGGCACGGAAATACCGCTGAAAACCGAGAACGGCACGGTGATGCTGAACCTGGACTCATTCACGTGCCACCAGATGATTGCGCTTCAATACACGTGACACATCGGCGCACAGTTGAGTTCACTCCAAAAAGTGCGGTTTCGGCGGCAACAACGCATAATACGCCTACAGACGTTGCAGGTTTCAGAAGACGCAAGTACCAGCATCGCTCCCCTTTGTTTGTTTCGTAAGAATACTGGCATCCGACAAAGACAGCTTAAGGATAGATAAAATCCTGAGTACTGTACCAGCCGTTCCGGTACGTCGTCTGGAGCTTATTATTGGGAACAAAGCGCTGGTCGGCAGGGGTCCCGTAAAATGCCGGGAACGAGATCGTGATGAAAAGACACGCCACCGCCACCCCGATGCAGGCATTCACAAGGGGCCGTTTAAATGTCAGCAGGCATTTGGAAAGCAGAATAACGATCAATGAGATGACCGGAAAAATATAGCGTCCCTGCACGCCGATGAAGCTGTACCGCGGCATGAGTTTCATGTTGAGGTAGGATTTGTAGTTGACCAGATAGGCAAGCACAAGGACGTAAAATCCGACTGTAACGACGGCGTAAAGGATATGTTTGTCCTTCCAATCGACCCTCCGAACACCTAGAACAAGGGCCACGGCAATCACCGCTTCAACCAGCCCGAGGGCAAGATTTCCCGGATAATAAGAAGCGTACGCAAAGATGCCAATCACCTTCTCGGTCATATAGTCGAACCATGCGACGAGGTAGCGTACGGGATCCAAAACCGCACCCTCTCGGTCATCTTTCGCTTCGCCCAGTTTTTTGTACTTTGCATAGACCGGGTGCTCGCGCGCACATTTCTCCTCCGAATACACTTGTGTGCATTTCGGGACAATGGAACCGTAATGCAGGAGATTGTACCCGTGCAACAAGGCGTTAGCGCCTATCAGCAGAACGAGTATGGCGACGCAAGCCACATGCGCGCCACCCGCGCGCCACCGCAATCCTCTCCCTTTTTCGACGATCACACGCCACAAGGCGGCCCGGTATTCAAACACACAGATGACCACAAGGATAGCCGCTACGGGCAGGAATGTTTTCTTGGTAAGGGCACCCAGGCATAAGCACCAGAGAAAAGGATAAATGAGTAACGGACGTTTCTGAATGATGCTCTTGAACAACAGGAAGATCGCGCACATGCTGAGAAGATTCACAAGATTGTCGGAGTTAATTGCACCTGCCAGAAAGGTAAACATCAACAGGTTTGTGTGCACAACAAACGCAAACGCGGCAAGCCAGCGGTGGCGCAGCAAGAGGCGAGCGAGCATGTAAAATATGGCAAGGTAAACCGCCGCAAACAGGACATTCACTAACCGCAGAAAGGTTGGCGCGTCCAAGGGCAGCCACGATCCGTAGAAAAGCATTTTCCCCATGGCCAAATGATACAGATAAAAGGTCCTGCTGCGTGTACCGTGATAAGCGTTCAGACCTTCCGGTGAAACGTACAAGCCAGACGTTTGGTGAAAGAGTTGGGACTGCAGGTAGTGGAAGTATTCGTCCGGCGGCATGCCAACAGGAACGGTAAAGGCGAAATACGTTGCCTTGAACAGGAAATATAAAAGAAAGAGTGCTACGATACATAGGTCGAGGTGTTTTTTGACAAACATGATATCTCCCGCTGTGAGCAAGCGCTGCAAGTAGGCTCTATCGCCTGGCATATGCTGATGGTTGGCGGCATTTACATCAACCATATTCCGTGAGAAAAAGCCTTTAAAAAGGCCAGTAAGTGATTGAGAACCTGTTGGGCTGCAATATATTATGCAGTATTTAACGAAGCATAAAAATGCTAACCCAACAGGTGAAATGATGTACAAGATACAACAA
>JAIPIM010000233.1 GCA_021734725.1 Minisyncoccota bacterium
TCCGGCCAGTCCAGCAGGGCAAGCGCTATGCGCTCAGCCGTTCGACGGCCAATCCCGGGCAAACGGCCAAGAGTGTCGATAAGGGATTCCAGTGATTTGGGATACTCAGAGGATTGCATGTCGTTACATCAGCCCGGGAAGACTCATCCCGCCTGTGATATCGGACATCTTCTCTTCGGCAGCCTGTTTCACTTCATCAAGGGCGCCGTTCACGGCGGTAAGTATAAGATCTTCGAGCCCCTCGACATCGTCCGGGTCCACTGCTTCAGGTTTAATTGTAATGCTGGTCAGAGTGTTGTCGCCACGCGCAACAGCTTCGACAACGCCGCCACCGGCACTGAAACTCTTTTCCATGGCGGCTATCTCTTTCTGTATCTCCGCCATCTGGCTTTGCATCTTCTGTGCCTGTTTCAGCATTTTACCCATATTGACCATTCTTGTGTCTCCTGTTGTAGTATCCAACACACCATCGCATTCCGCATACCACGCTACGCGCCATCATCCCCGCACATCAATAATCTCGCCCCCGAACATATCAAGCACTTGCCGCACGAATGCGTTCGTTTCGACGCGTTCACGAACCTCCGCTGACGATACCAGACGCTTCTTGTCATCCTGATTCGAGATTCCTTCGATCCATCGTTTGAACAAAATCTTCGCCGCGGCCACACCACTCAAATCGCTGAGTACTTTCTCCAGAGAAGCCAAGGTATCCCGACGTTGCAATGCGCGCAGATTATCCTGGGGAAATTCATCATCATAAGCAACCTGCAATACCCCATCAGCAAACGAGACTGGCCGCAGGTGCTGCAAAGGGACCGTAAGCGCCCGCTTTTCGGGGTCGGCCGTAAGTCCCTTGACCACGGCCTTCCACAGGGTCTTAACATCATCCGCGGAAATCGCGGCGGTCTGTGCGTCACCGGTTTCAGGTTCGGGGGCAGGGGCCCCAGCCGTTGCTTTTTCGGCTGTCTTGTCCGGCGCATGCTCCTCCTTTGGCGGAGATTCTTCAGCTGATGTGCCCACGTTCCCATGTGATTCATCGGCTTCAGCCAAAGGTGTCGGCGACAGTGAGGTTGCCGGTTTCTGAGATGTCTCCCCCGACTGTCCCGCCGACGGGACCTCGTCAGCAGCGGATTCTTCGGTCTCCTCAGCGGCGACTGAAGGTGCCGCACCTTGCTTTAGGGTCTCAGCTTCAGGGGCCCGTCTCTCCATCTCCGAGGGGGGCTGAGATTGGTCCGATGGCGGCCGCGACTCTGGAACGGACACGTCCGGCCCGGCCCCGGCGTTGACGTCGTTCTTTACCGCAGCGGACGAACTCGGTCCACCATCACCGCGCTTGCGAAACTGGTTGAGACGGTCAATCACGTCGTTGATGTCTACGCTATGTGCGTCCCGCATCACGCGCACGAGTGCCACTTCCAGATAAACCCGCTTGTTCAGGGCCGATCGCAGAGCCCGCTCTTCCGCAACCAGCCCTTCGAGCATATTCTGGACTGTGTGAGTGTCCGCGCGTGCCACCAATTCCTTCAGGTCGGCCATTTCTGTTTCACTGGCATCCAGTAATGCCGCGGGTTCAGGACACAACTGACATATCATCAGGCTGCGAACAAAATAGACGAGATCGGCATACAACCGTTCCAAGTCACGCCCTCTGTCGGCCAGTTCATGAATGATCTGAACGGCCTGCTGGACGCTGTTGTCCAGCAACGCTGCCGCCAGTTGCTGCAATTCGCTGCCGGACGCCAAGCCGAATACGCTGATCACGTCCTCTTCCTGGATAGCTTTCGTCTCCTCGCCGGTGCCGCAGAACGCAATGATCTGATCGAATATCGATTGTGCATCACGCATGGCGCCATCCGCCGCTCGTGCAATTGCCACAAGGGCACGCTCGTCAATATTCACGTTCTCGGTCGACGCAATCTCCGCCAGACGTCCGGCAATGAGGGAGACAGGGATTCGCTTCAAATCGAAGCGCTGGCAGCGGGAGACGATGGTCGACAGTACTTTGTGAGGTTCCGTGGTGGCAAAAAAGAATTTGACGTGGGACGGCGGTTCTTCCAACGTTTTGAGCAGCGCGTTCCATGCCTGGGAGGTAAGCATATGAACTTCGTCAATGATATAAATCTTATATCGACTGCGGCTGGGCGCGTATTGCACATTCTCGCGTAAGTCTCGAACATGCTCAACCTTGTTGTGGGAAGCACCGTCAATCTCAATGACATCAAGGGACGCACCCTTGGAAATCTCCTGGCAGGATCGACATTCGCAACACGGCTCGGTCACGATTCCCGACTCGCAGTTCAGGGCCTTGGCAAAAATGCGGGCAGTTGTCGTTTTACCAATCCCCCGCGAGCCCACGAAAAGATAGGCATGCCCCACACGATTCTGGGAAATGGCGTTCTGCAGTGTACGGGTAATGTGTTGCTGCCCCACGATTTCAGAGAATCGCTGGGGACGACATTTGCGGGCAAGTACTTGGTATGTCATTCGTCTTGATCGTACGGCAGTTGAGAAGATTCCGGTCCGACAAACAGTGCTGTAAGTGCCGTCACTGCCTGCCTCAGGTTGTCCTGCAGCGCCCGGACATTTCGCTTAGGGCTGCTTCCTTCCGGATCTGACCCGGTTCACAATAGTCCGTCGCACAGGTCCCGAGACAGGACAATGACGGCGTAATTAAAGATTATAGCGGTGTAACGACAGGTTGCAATGTCGTCACCCGCTTCCTACCACGTTTTGTCAATCCAGACCAGAAAATGTCCAGCGCCGAAAACAATGAAACTGCGGGCGGTTGACGACTACGGCGAGGCAGGCATGCGCGGATTATGAGTCGCCCCCCTACGCTCCTCCACCGTAACCGTCGCCGTACTCGTTACCCGAACTCCCCGCACTACGGGTTTCAGGAGAAGTACAACGTACAAACGATCTCACGAAACGTCCAGACTTGGGGCAAGGTAGGTAAGCAGCAAGTCAAGCTCGCGCCTGAGTTCGGCACGTTCCACTACCCTGTCGATAAATCCGTGCTCCATTAGAAATTCGGCGGTCTGAAAACCTTCCGGAAGCTCAGACTGCGTGGTCTGCTTGATCACGCGCGGCCCCGCGAAACCGATGAGGGCCCCCGGTTCCGCCAGAATAACATCCCCCAGCGATGCAAAACTGGCCGATACACCCGCCGTCGTGGGGTGCGTCATCACCACAATGTAAGGGAGCCCCGCCTCCGAAAATACCGCCAGAGCACCCGACGTCTTCGCCATCTGCATGAGACTCATCATCCCCTCGTACATGCGGGCGCCACCGCTGGCCGTCACAATGACCAGCGGCATGCGCTTTTCCGCCGCCAGCTCGACCAGACGGGCCACCTTTTCGCCGACCACCGAACCCATACTGGCGCCGAGAAACCGGAAATCCATGACGCCAAGCGCCAAGTCGTGCCCATGCAGCTTGGCCGTCCCGCACAGAATGGCATCCTTCATTCCTGTTTTCTTTTGAGATTGCGCAAGCTTCTCCGGGTAGACTCCGTCACCCGCGAAATCCAACACGTCTACTGAGGTCAGATCCCGGTCAATTTCCGCAAACGAGTTCGGATCCGTGAGCTGGTGTATCCGTTGCATCGCCGTCAGCGGATAATGATAGCCACACTGGGGACAAACGTGCATGTTCTCTTCAACTTTGGAACGGTAAATGACAACACCGCACCCCTTGCACTTCATCCATAGTCCCTCGGGGATATCTTTCTTCGGGGTCCGCACGGTCGAATACTGCAGTTTTCGAAATAATGGCATAGCTCATCCTCTCGCCAGCGTCATCACCGTGATGTTGTCAGCGCCGGCGTCTATCAACGCAGCCGTTGCCGACTCTAACGTTGCACCGGTTGTCATAACGTCGTCAATAAGTAATATACGGGTTCCTGTCAAGTCTGCGTTTCTTCTCGCCATAAAAACGTTTTTCATGTTTCGGCGGCGCTGTTCTACACCGAGCATTGCCTGCTTCCGCGTCCAGCGCCGACGCCGCAAGAGAGGGCGAACGGGAATCGCCCATGAACGCGCCACCTGTTTCGCCAGCAGAGCAGACTGATTGTAGCCGCGCACCGTTTCCCGCCACCAATGCGCCGGCACAGGTACAATGAGGTCCGGTTTCGCCACCCCAAAGGACTCCCAGGGCGCCCGCATATGACGGCCGAATACCGCCGCCAGACAGGTGTCACCATTGTATTTGAAACGATGAACCAATTCACGCACATAGCCGCCGTATGTAAACACCGAGACGGCGTGCTCCCACGGCCGTCCACCCAGGGCCAGGCATTCCCCACACAATTCCAGGATACTGTCGAGCGTCGCTCCGCACCCCTTGCATCGCGGCCCGGGAAAGGACCGAATATCGCGTGAACAAACGTCACAGAAACCGCTTACCGGTGATGGGGGACGGCTGTGACAGGCAGGGCAGATGTCTGGAAGAAAAAAACGAAAAACAGTGTCACAGGCGTACCTGAGGTGACCAATCATATGTTCACAAACCCTGATTAATGCAGGCTATTACTCAAGCTTCTCCCGCAGGCGCTCTACGATCTGTTCCAGTTCCTTCACTCGCGCACGCAACCCGGGAACCTGCCGGACAGCCAACATCTGACGCGCAAATTCTTTGCGGTCCATGGCGGGCGTGCCAAAATACACCGCATCCGGCGGTACGTCTTTGGATATTCCCGCCTGCCCCATCAACGTGGCACGGTCCCCAACCTTCAAATGACCGGATATACCGACCTGACCGGCGGCAATGACCCCCCGCCCCAATTCGCTACTGCCGGCTATACCCATCTGGGCAACCAGGAAACAGTTTTCGCCGACGATCACGTTATGGGCAATTTGCACCAGGTTGTCTATCTTAGCACCGCGTTTGATCCATGTACGGCCAAAGCGGGCACGGTCAACAGCCACCTGTGCACCAATCTCGACGTCGCTGTCGATCTGAACAAAACCAAGCTGCGGTATCTTGGTATGGCCTTCCTCCCCCGGGAGGTAACCGAAACCGTCGCTGCCGATCACCGTGCCGGAGTGCACTACCACACGGTCACCGAGCCTGCAACGCTCGCGTATGGTTACGTTCGGGTAAAGTTTACATTCTCGGCCCAGGTGCGTATCATGCCCAACATAGCAGCCCGCCGCAACAACAGTATCTTCACCCAACCGAACGCCGGGTTCGATGACAGCGCACGGGCCGATATGCACACTCTCGGGGATAGCCGTCGAGTCCGCGACGACGGCCGTGGGATGGATGCCGGGGGAACAGTCAACTGGCGGTGGGGCAAAAAACTCCACAAGCTCGGAAAAAGCCGCGGAGGGATCCGCGCAGTGGATCCACGTACGGCCACTGGGCGGCGGCGACGAAAATGTCTCCGGAACAAGAACAACTCCCGCCTTTGACGGAAGGACTTGCGCCTCGTATTTCTCATTTCCGAGGAACGAGACATCCTCCGGGGTTGCCTCCCGCAAAGATGCCACACCGCTGACGGTCACATCAGCCACACCCTCGATTCGCCCTCCCACGCGTTTACTGATAGCTTCCGCGGTGAGTTCGTGGGACATCGTACCGTTCCCTTTTCTGCAATCCACGGTTGGGTCTGCGCGACTTAGTCGGTCGCACCTTCATCAGTGACATCCTCGTCGACAGGCACCTCTTCCTCGTGACCTTGATTAAGACCCGCCAAAATGGTGTCGGTGATTTCTTTTTCGTCGGGATAGCGGATCACGACCGGCAATAAATTATTGCTCATTCCCGATACATCCATGACCGTGTCGATGTCATGATCCTCAGCATACGCCCGAACATACTCAATAATCTCCTGCGTAAGCGTGTTGCGAAGCCGAACGTACTGCTTACGAAGCTCCTGCTGTTTCTCCCCCACAAACTCCCGAAACTCTTGCTGTTTCGTCTCCAGCACCCGGCCCGTCTGCCGCGCTTCTTTCTGAGTCTGGGTACGCGCCTCGTCACTCAGGGCCACGTTCAGCGAGCGCTCCTCCAGCAGGTCCAGGCGTTCCTTCAATTTCTTTAACTGGTCCGTCATCTCTTCCGCGCGTTCCTTAATCAGGTCCTCCTGCTTTTTCAGAGAAGCTTCCGAATCCGCCGTCTTGTAGTAACCGCGGAACGCCTTCTGCATGTTAATGTACCGAACCGTATCCTGGGCATACACAAAGGGTGTCGTACAACCAATGATCAACGCCCCCCAACACATCACTCGTATTCCCCATCTGTTCATGTCTCATCGTCTCCTTTTGATGTTGGTTTACGCATTTCCGACGAAAGCATTTCCACGACGTCTTTAAACTTGGGAACATTGTCCGGCGATATATCCATGAGCGTCCGGTGTGCTTCCACGATTGTATCGGCAACATCCTCCATATTGACC
>JAIPIM010000234.1 GCA_021734725.1 Minisyncoccota bacterium
GCAAGGTGCCGCCTCCAGGCGGCAACTCGATAGTGAAGGTTTGCAGGCTGCCCTCCGCCGGACCGGCAGCCTCAAGAATCTTGTCCGTGCGCAGATCCCGAACCGTCTCATCGGCCCTTACGCGCAGACAAAACTGTACGCGACGGGGTTCATGCAATGGTTCATAACCCGTCAGGATACCCCGCTTATCGACATCAAGGTTCTGCTTATTCAGATCGACATGAGGGTACCCTTCCCAACGTCCGACATCGAGATTAGCCAGTATGACAACATGGCCGGCCGCGTCAGGCACTATCCTGAACGTCTTGCCGACCAGCAATCGATCGTCCGTTTCGAAGCGGGGAAATCCATCCGGCCTGATCCGGAGCAGTATGTCTTCAAACGTGCGCAACTCCTTCGCCGTTTCGGCATACTCGAGCCATACGGGAGATTGATTCGCGCCCTCCAGAGACCAGTCATATCTATAAGGATCGGTGGGCAACTCCGGAACGGACGCATTCTCGGCCTTCGCGGCATAATACCAAGGGAACCAACCCTGTGCTCCATACGCGGCGGAAAGCCACACGGACGCTCGCATCGCATTACGCGGTGGCGCATACCGCCGCCACAGGATGTAATGACCGTTCTCGAGCGGAATCACACCGGGGAAGTCACGGCGAGGTATATTGCCCTTTTTCATGGATTCCTCGGAACGTACCTGGTTTGTGCCGAAAACAGTCGGCGTATATGTGAAAACAGCCCTCCTGGAGAGAGCTTCTTCCGACCGCTGTCCAAGGTACCGGGGTAATTGGCCGCGCAAAGCTGTCTGAGGCGTCAGGAATGTTGGTTTTTGTCGCCCCCCTCCGAAATACCCTCCCAGGAAAGGATAAATGTCCGTCCCCATGACGTCGACCGGCGGTTCACGCGTTGCCGCCATTGCGCCCGTGCTGTTGTAGCACACGTAGAGGGGAACGTCCGGATACTTTTTCTTGAGTTCCGCATGGTATTCCTGGAGCCATGGCATCAAGGGTACGTACGGTTCCTCCTTTACGGCAAACCCCAGCAAACGCTCACTGTCATGACACTCACCGAGCATCGACATAGCTTTCGGGAGGGCTTTCTCTTCGTAGTACCTCCGCCCTCTCTGCGGCAGGAAATACGCCGCATGATACTGAATAATCATGTCCATATCATGCCGCTCGGCTGACGCTTCGACTTCGTGCCAGTCTTGCGGGGATATGTACGTACACAGGACAACGCTGTTGAGTCCCAACCCTTTCATTTCGCCGAAGATCTTGTCTATTGTTTCCGGATCACTGGCGTACAGCATGGCGCCAAAGGCAAGTCTCTGGAATGGCTTGCGAGGCGGTCCATAACTCCGGCCCGTTATCGCCTCGCCACGCCATTGAACGCGAGTCATCGGCGAATCGTCGGCAAGACACAAAACATATTCCCGCTCTCCCGATGTCGGGTGGGTTGCCACAAGAACTTCGGGAAAGGGCCAATGCAACGTCCATCCGTTGTCCCGCCAAACAGTCCGTTGGACGTCCAACCATTCCGAGGGTAGGTGCTTGACCGGCCCCGCCCATACAGTTCCAGAAAGAAAAAATACAGCCAGCGTAAGCAACTTCAGATTCTTCATGATTTCCCATAAAACTTGCGAGACATGTCGTTTTTCGCAATTCCTGTCCTTAGCCTGACTAATTCACAGTTCGTCGTTCGTCGTTTTTGAACCAGGAACGAAAGACCACGAACGATTTGCTCGAAGGCTATTTTGCAATGGTCGATGAGTCGCCCAAAGAGCTACTGCCTGCGACGTCGCGCAATCAAGCCCAACGACGCAATAACAAGCAGCACAGCCGATGCCGGTTCTGGAATCACGTATCTGATAACCACAATCCCGGATCCACCGTCGGCTCCGGGTTCGTAGGTGGAAGAATTGTGCCCCCAACCCCCCCCGCCGCCGCCGCCCGTATTAGGCAAGCCGGCGATTGGTGCTACAGAGTTTAAATAATTGCCGCCATTACCACCGCCTCCAAGCCCTCCAGTACCTGCAGCTCTCGATCCGGTGCTGTAGGCCGCCCCGCCGCCGCCGCCAGCATAGTAGAGTTCCTCTCCGGTGATCGCGGACATCAGACCGTTTCCGCCATCGCCGCCCGCAAAAACGCCGTCCGTGCCGGCATCTTCGCCGTCTCCTCCTGCACCCCCACCACCACCGCCGGGGGTTTGGTCGGCAGAACTACTTGCCAGTCCAGCGCCTCCCCCGGAACCTTGCCCCGGCTCTCCCCCTCCACCGTCGCCGCCGCTGGCTTGATTGTAACCGCCCCCGCCGCCACCACCGGATCCGCCGTCAGCGCCGTCGTGCGCATCGTAACCCCGACCGCCGCCACCACCGCCGATCGCGATGATACCAAACGCCGAGGAATTATCGCCATTATCCCCATCCAATACACCCCCCGTACCACCGTCACCCACCACCACGGTATACCCGTCAACGTTGACCGCTAATGTTGTAGAGCCCACAACCATGCCGCCGGCTCCGCCGCCGCCGCAGTGCGAGGCAACCCAAGCACGACCGCCGCCGGCTCCACCACCGCCGACAATCAAATACTCCACGTCTACGCTGCTGCCCGTTACGGCCAGCGTACTCTCCCCAATGCTGGTAAATTTGTGCACCTGGTACTTCGTATCGCCTACCGTGATTTTATAGACTTCATCCCCTCCAATGATTGCTGCTGACGATATACCGCAAATCAGTAGCACAATGATTGTGACCGCTATAGAACCTTGCGCCATCATCCCGCTGCATCTAGCCTTCATGATCTCACTCCTTTGCGTCTTCTTTGTTGCGCGTTTTGACTTCGGTACCCCTGTACACCATTGCACTAACTGTCTATACATTATCACGTAACGCCCCCGGGGCAACCTTTCCCGCGAAATTCTTGCGCGTTTCCGAACAAACTGGTTATTCGGGCTCAAAACAACCGAGACTTCGCACCGTGGAAAATCAGAAAACAATCTTGAATCTGCTTTTTCAGGAATTATACTGTATATACATTTACCCGAGGAAACTCATGGAAGCATCCGTACAAACCAAAACAAGACCGAAACACGAACGTATTGCCGCGGAATTGCGACGACGGATCGATTCCGGAGAACTGCAACTGGGTGCGCGCATTGCCGGGGAGTACCAACTGGCCGAGCAGCACGGCGTCAGCCGCCTGACGGCACGACGTGCGTTGGATGAACTGGCGCGGGAAGGACTCTTGGAACGAACACCCGGGCGCGGCACGTTCGTGGCCTCGCGGACCGCAATCGAGGGACGATTGGACACCGAGAAATGCGTCGGTCTGGCCATGCGCGCCAGCGGCGATTTCTTCTCCCGTGAAGCACGGTTCCTGGTTGGCCGCTTGCAGCAACGCGGTCTCTTGACGCTGCTCCTGGATCTTTCGCCGTCCGAAGACCTGAGCCCGGAAGAAGGGGATGCCGCGGTCGAACCAGTGCTGAAACGGGCGTTGAGCCTGCGACTGGCCGCCATGGTCATCGAAGGTGGATACCTCCACCCCGCCATCGACCTCGAACCCGCATTGGGACGGCATCGTCCCGTGATTGTCATGAATCGTCTCACGCAAGATCCGGACACTCTCGACAGGCCCACAATGCACAGCGTCACCACGGATTACCGAGCGGCTGGACGCATGGCTGCTCGTCACCTTCTCGACCAGGGTCATCGGCGCCTCCTGTTCTGCGGTTACGGGGAGATCGATCCGCGACGCCCCTGGCTTCTGACACCTGTGGCGGAGTGGAACGAACATGAATACCTGGCTGGCTGTCGGGAAGCGCTGGCCGAATACGACCTCAACCCCGCTCATGCCATGCAATTGTGCATGAATGTAGGCACAAAAGGGCGACGTCAACCGGATATCGGTAGGATACTGCGAGGCCTCAATCTTCCGACCGGCATCCTGACTCTGGGCGACTGGCGAGCACAGCATATCTACGATGCCGCCGCCGCTGAAGGACTCCAAGTCGGGCGGGACTTGGCCGTCGTCGGGTTCGGTGACACTCCATGGGCCACCACTTTCCGGCCCCAATTAACGTCTCTGGACCTGCGCCCCGAAAAAATCGCGGAAACTCTTGACACTTTGATCGTACGGTTGATTGACGCACCGAAGACACCCTCTCGTCACCTGCGCATCCGTCCTCGGCTGGTCATCCGCGAATCGTCCGCAAACAGTTGACACAGCATTGGCGTAGCATGAACTCAAGACGATTTACTTTAATCGAACTCCTGGTTGTAGTCGCGATCGTCGCGATTCTCGCGGCACTACTGCTTCCGGCGCTCAACAAAGCACGCGAACGAGCCCGGCAAACCATCTGTATGTCACAGCTCAAGCAGGTTGGACTCACCATTTCATTGTACATGAACGATCAAGACGGCATCATACCCGTCTCTCTTGACTGGCCGGCGGGAAGCATCGCATGGAAAGAGTTCGTCGTCCAAGGATATATGCGGTCCGAGGACGGCCTTCTCGACTGCCCCAGCGACCAGACGCGCATGCCAACCACGGATTCGTCGCGTATGGCGGAGGGATACTATCCCTACTGGTGGACGGGCGGGAATAATCGCAGCTATATCTACAATGAACGCACTGGACTTATTGTGGGCGGAGGAACAGTCGCGTACCCCGTATGCAACGATGTCGATAAAATGACTCATCCACACCTGACCGCGCTGGTGCGCGACAGCGAATGGCCGGTCGGCAATACCAACGGTTTCTATTACGGAATCGGACGCATACCCGACTGGATTGGACGGCCCGCGGACCGTCACGCGGGAGCGGCAAATTACCTCTTCCTTGACGGCCACGTTCAGAGCTTTACGGAAAGCGCATACGACGAAACGATAAAAGGGAGAGGCAGTATTCCGGGAACCTAATCCTTTTCACGAAGGCCGTGGGATCAGGACCTCCACTTCAGCGCCGGTCCGGGCGGACTCTTCCATGGCCAGAATGACGCGAGTGACCCGTTCACCTTCTTCGGCGCCCACCATCGGCTGGCGGTCGCAGGCAATGCATTCGGCGAATGCACGGATACTTTCAATCCCGAACCCCGTCGGTTTGCCGTGTACCGTGGGACTCACCAGAACATCGGGATACGAAGCGTTGTCCTGTGTGTATTTCTGAAGAATCCGATGATGACTTCCGTCCGTGTACAGAACCCCGTCGGTGCCGATCATCTCCGTCTTGAAGTCAATGATGTTCGGAGCGGTATTCGGAAGCACCCACCCGTTTTCCAGAGTGGCAACGCCACCATTACGAAACTGCACGACCGACGCATAAAAGTCCGGCGTGTCAATCCCTTTGCTCTTGAGCACTTCGGAACGCGATACCGTATAGACCGTTTCAATAACGTCATCAAACAGCCACATGAGTGTATCCAGGCAGTGGCTGGCGAGAAACCAATTCACCGTACTCTGCCCAGCCCATGACAACATTTTCGTGGGTACAAAAATTGTATCCTGAAGACGATAGTACGCGTATAAAAGCCTGCCGATTTCTCCGTCTTCAATAGCCTTCTTGGCCTTGGCGAACGGCGGATTCCAACGGTTATGAAAATCAACCATAAACATGCACCCGCTGGCAGCAACGGCCTCCCGGATGCTGACACACTCTTCGATGGAGGTAGCCATCGGTTTTTCCAAAAGCACGTGTTTTCCAGCAGCCAGCGCGGCAAGCGTAATCTCGGCGTGCATAAAATCCGGGGTCACTATCGACACAGCGTCAACGTCCGGCATGGCGAGCAAGTCTCGGTAGTCGGGAAAAACGTTAGGGACCCGGTACTCCGCGGCAATACGGTCAGCGCGCTCTGAGTTGACGTCACAAACCGCCACAAGCTCGGTCAGCGGACTGTCCACGTACGTCTTGATGTGGTTTTCACCCCAACCGCCAACACCAATTACACCGACTTTTTGCACATTCATCACGAGTCCTCCAATCGTCCACCGATCCAGTTTCATACTCAGACGGCTTACTCCGGCGGCGGTGCTTTCTTGATCTTAACCACCAGCGCCCCCTGGTTATCGCGCCGCTGCTTCTGGTCATCGATTTCATTGATGTCGAAATACAGTTCCCCGTCTCCGTCGACTTTTATCGCCTTGCGTTTGCTAACAGGGATCAGCGGTCCGTCCTTTCCCACGCGCATCAGCAACGTTCCGTAGTTCGCCCGCATCGTTTGCCGCAATTCCTTTGTCCCTTGACCGTAGTAGTGACTGTACTTCCGCGTTTGCGGGTATCCTTCCGGCCCCGTCATCTCGCCGAGCCTGCCGCACGACCACTCTCCCTGGGCCTCAACCAACAGCCGGTCCCCTTTTCGCAAGGCAAGGCGGGA